>JAJYSQ010000409.1 GCA_021793495.1 Actinomycetes bacterium | reverse complement strand
GCACCGTCGTCGGGGTCGCGAAGTTGCCGGAGGCCACGACCCGCGGCACGCCGGGCAGGGCGGACAGCCGCCGGCCGAGGGACTCACGACTGATGATCTGCACCCACGTATCGTGGTGCACGAGGCTGCGCTGGGCAGAGCCGGGGCGGGCCGGGGAACGTCGAACGTCGGCGCGACGTTGTCCGAGCCGGTAACGTTGTTGACCGAGCAACAGAGCGTGACCGCCGAACGCGACGGCCACGGAACGTCGCGTGGCCAGAGGAGGAAGGCACCGGTGTCAGCCCGCCACCCCGTCGCCTCGTCCTTCACGACCTCCGCCCCGCCGGCCTTGCGAGCAGATCGGACGCTAGCACGCGATCGGGGCGCCGACCCCGTAGCGACACGCGACACGGCCGCAGATGCGCCGGTCGAGCTGTGGCGGCACGCCGCCTGGCGCGCACTGCCCTGGATCCTGCTGTTGGCCTTCCTGTCCGTCCTGGCGCAGGTCGCCGCGGGAGACGGGCTCGTGCACCTGGACATGGCGCTGCGGGACCGGTTGGTGAGCAACGGCCACTGGATCGGCATGACGTTGCCGTGGCGGCGCGAGACCATGGACATCGCGATGCTCGGCCAGCGCGGGCCGACCGCTGTCGTCGGCTTCGCGGTCGCCGGCTGGTTGGCCTGGCGCCGACGCCTGTGGCGCCCGCTGCTGGTCATGACCGCCTCGGTGCTCGCCCTGAACGTGGTGATCGGCGGACTGAAGATCCTCACGGATCGTCCGCAACCGATCACCGGCGACCCGTACCTGCTGGCCGGTGGCATGCAGTTCCCGTCGGGGCACGCGTCGAACGTCCTGCTCACCTGGGGGGTGATCGCCTACCTGCTCTGGAGGTACGGCCAGCCTCGGCTGCCCAGGGCCGTGGGGGCGGGGGTCGTCGGCGTGTTCTCCGTCGCGGTCGCCCTGTGCTCGCTGTACCTGGGCATGCACTGGCTGACTGACCTGATCGCCGGGTACCTGATGGCCGGGCTGCTGCTGTACGGGGTGGTCCGCCTGGATGCGCACCCGGCGCCCTCCGGCCGGTTCGCCCAGGCGGTGCAGCGGTTCTTCACCGTGACCGACGAGGCACCGGCTCCCCGGCCGAACGAGCCTGCTCCACGCCCCCACCCCAGGCCCTACGCCTGAGCCCCGATGACCGAACCCTCGCACCACGGCACCACCCCTGCCGCCGTCGACCCCTGGTGCGAGATGGCCCACGGGCGCCTGCCCGCCCCGTTGCAGGGCCGGCAGCTGGTGGTGGTCTTCGTCTCCCCCGTGGCCGAGGAGCTGGCGCACCTGGCCGGTCATCTCGGGTACCGGGTACGCCTCCTCGAGCCTGACTCCCCCCGGGTGCACGGGCCGCTGGCCACGCTGTCCACGATCGGGAGCGACCTCGGGGACGACCTCGGGGACGACCTCGGGGACGATGTCGACGTCGTGGTCACCGACCACGACCGCGCCGAGCTCGGCGACGTGCTGGCCGCCCTGCTGGCGGCCCCCACCCGGTGGCTCGGGGTGATGGGCAGCCCGCGGCACACCGCGCCGCACGTGGCGGCCCTGCGCGAGCGCGGAGTGGGCGAGCCGGACATCGCTCGGGTGCACCGCCCGATCGGGCTGGACATCGGATCGCACGCCCCCGGGGAGATCGCCGTGTCCACCCTCGCCGGGCTGATCGCCGACCGCAACGGCCGCTCCGGCGGGTTCCGCGGCTGAGCCCCCTCGATACCTGGGCTGCTCAGCCGATACCTGGGCTGCTCAGTGGGCTGCTCAGCCGCCGAGGCGCTCCAGGATGGTGGCGTTGGCCATGCCACCGCCTTCGCACATGGCCTGCAAGCCGTACCGGATGCCCTGCTCGCGCATCCGGTGCACCATCGTGGTCATCAGCCGGGCCCCTGACGCGCCCAGCGGATGGCCCAGGGCGATCGCCCCACCCTGCGGGTTCAGCCGATCGGGGTCGGCCCCGGTCTCGGCCGACCACGCGAGGGTGACCGACGCGAACGCCTCGTTCACCTCGAACGTGCCGATGTCGTCGATGCTCAGGCCCGCGCGGGCGAGCACCTTCGCGGTCGCCGGGATCGGGCCGGTCAGCATGCTCACCGGGTCGACCCCGGCCAGCGCCACCGCGTGCACCCGAGCCATCGGCGACAGGCCGAGGCGGGCCGCAGTCCCGCTGCTGGTGACCAGCACTGCCGCGGCCCCGTCCGAGATCTGCGAGGAGCTCGCCGCCGTGATGACCCCGTCCGCGCGGAACGGCGTGGGCAGCCCGGCCAGCACCTCGAGACTGCCCGACCGACGGATCCCCTCGTCGACAGCCACCCGCTGCCCGGCGGCCTCGACCGGGACGATCTGTCCGGCGAACCCGCCGGCATCGGTGGCCGCGGCCGCCTTCTCGTGCGATGCCAGCGCGTGCTCGTCCAGCACCGTACGACCCAGCCCCCACCGCTCGGCGAGCATCTCGGCACCGACGCCCTGGTCGAACGGGACCCCACCGTACCGGGCCATCACCCTCGGACCGTACGGGAACCCTGGGCCGTTCGCCGCGTTCGCGCCCAGCGGGACACGGCTCATCGACTCCACCCCACCGGCGACCACCAGGTCGTAGTGACCGGCGAGGACCCCAGCGGCGGCGAAGTGCACGGCCTGCTGGCTGGACCCGCACTGCCGGTCGATGGTGACCCCGACCACGCTCTCCGGCCACCCGGCGGCCAGCGCGGCAAGATCGCTAGAGCG
>JAJYSQ010000408.1 GCA_021793495.1 Actinomycetes bacterium | reverse complement strand
TCCGAGACCCACCCCGGCGCGACCGAGGGTGGACGTCCTGGGCTGACCGTGTCCCGGGGGTCCGCGGCGTTCCTCGTCCTCGTCGGGGTGTGGACCTGGGCGATCTGGCCGAACTTCCTGCGCAACATCGGGAAGGACCCGCGATCGTTCGACCAGGGACGACCCACCGCGTTCTTCCTGGTGCACCTGGTGCTCACCGTGGCCTCGCTGGTGATCGGCACCATCACCGGGGGGATCGGCATCCGGGCGTGGCGCGGCTCACGCCGGGGCTGACCTGGTCACATCGTGCGGGTCAGTAGCGCCTTCTTGACCTCTGCGATCATCGCGGTCACGTGGATGCCCCGCGGGCAGGCCTCGGTGCAGTTGAACGTGGTCCGGCACCGCCAGACGCCTTCCCGGTCGTTGAGCACCTCGAGGCGCTCACGGGCGCCGTGGTCACGGCTGTCGAAGATGAACCGGTGGGCAGCGACGATCGCCGCCGGCCCGAGGTACTGCCCGTCGGTCCAGAACACCGGGCACGAGGTGGTGCAGGCCGCGCAGAGGATGCACTTGGTGGTCTCGTCGAAGCGCGCCCGTTCCTCGCGGCTCTGCAGGTTCTCCCGGGTCGGTTCGTGGCCGGAGGGGATGAGGAAGGGCATCACGTCCCGGTAGCTGTCGAAGAACGGCTCCATGTCGACCACGAGGTCCTTCAGCAGCGGCAGCCCCTTGACCGCCTCGATCGTGATCGGCCGGTCGGGAGAGGCGTCCTTGATCAACGTCTTGCAGGCCAGCCGGTTGCGCCCGTTGATCCGCATCGCGTCCGAACCGCACACCCCGTGGGCGCAGGACCGACGGAAGGTCAGCGTGCCGTCCTGCTCCCACTTCACCTTGTGCAGGGCGTCAAGGACCCGTTCGCTCCCGTAGGCCTGGACCTGGTAGTCCTCCCAGTGGGGCTCGGGGTCGACCTCCGGGTTGAACCGGCGGATCCGCAGGGTGATGGTGAACGAGGCGACCGCGCCCACGTCGACGGTGGCCGCCGGGGTCGCCGGCTCGGTGTCCAGGGTCGTCATCAGTACTTGCGCTCCATCGGCTGGTAGCGGGTGATCACCACGGGCTTGTAGTCCAGCCGGACACCAGGGCGACCGCCGGGCTCGGTGGTGCGGTACGCCATGGTGTGGCGCATGAAGTTCACGTCGTCGCGGGTCGGGAAGTCCTCGCGGAAATGTCCGCCCCGAGACTCGGTGCGGGCACGGGCTCCGAGAACCACCAGCTCGGCCAGGTCGAGCAGGAACCCGAGCTCGACCGCCTCCAGGAGGTCGGTGTTGTACTGGCGACCCTTGTCCATGACGCTGACGTGCCGGTACCGCTCCCGCAAGACCGCCAGGTCGTCCTCGGCCTGCTTGAGCGTCGTCTCGGTCCGGTAGACCTGCACGTTGCGTTCCATCGTGGCCTGCAGGTCGGTGCGGACCGAAGCGACGCTCTCCTGTCCGGTCGAGCCGCGCAGCCCCTCGACCAACGACACGACCCGCGCCGCCGGGTCCTCCGGCAGCCGAGCGGTCTCGTGCCCGGCCGCGTACTCGGCGGCGGCGATCCCGCCTCGTCGGCCGAAGACGTTGATGTCCAGCAGGGAGTTCGTCCCCAGCCGGTTGGCGCCGTGGACCGACACGCAGGCGCACTCCCCGGCCGCGTACAGCCCCGGCACCGTGGTGGTGCTGTCCGCCAGCACCTCGGCCGAGACGTTGGTCGGGATCCCGCCCATCGCGTAGTGCGCGGTGGGGAAGACCGGGATCAGCTCCGTGTAGGGCTCGACGCCCAGGTAGGTCCGGGCGAACTCGGTGATGTCCGGCAGCTTGGTGTCGATCACCTCGCGAGGCAGGTGGGTCAGGTCGAGCAGCACGTAGTCCTGGTGAGGTCCGGCCCCGCGACCTTCTCGGACCTCGCTGGCCATCGCCCGGGACACCATGTCGCGCGGCGCGAGGTCCTTGATGCTCGGGGCGTACCGCTCCATGAACCGCTCGCCGAGGCCGTTGCGCAGGATCCCCCCCTCGCCACGGGCGGCCTCGGACAACAGGATGCCCAGGCCCGCCAGGCCGGTGGGGTGGAACTGGAAGAACTCCATGTCCTCCAACGGCAGCCCGGCCCGGTAGACGATCGCGGCGCCGTCCCCGGTGAGCGTGTGGGCGTTGGAGGAGGTCTTGAACATCTTCCCGAACCCGCCGGTGGCGAACAGCACGGCCTTGGCGGCGAAGACGTGGATCTCCCCGGTGGCCAGCTCGTACGCGACCACGCCGGCCGTGACGCGTTGCCCGTCGACGGTGTCGAACAGCAGGTCCAGGACGTAGAACTCGTTGTAGAACTCGACGTTGCGCTTGATGCACTGCTGGTAGAGGGTCTGCAGGATCATGTGCCCGGTGCGGTCCGCGGCGTAGCAGGCCCGGCGCACCGGGGCCTGGCCGTGGTTGCGGGTGTGCCCACCGAACCGGCGCTGGTCGATGCGACCCTCGTCGGTGCGGGTGAAGGGCAGGCCCATCTTCTCCAGGTCGACGACCGCGTCGATCGCCTCACGGCACATGATCTCCGCGGCGTCCTGGTCGACCAGGTAGTCCCCGCCCTTGACCGTGTCGAAGGTGTGCCACTCCCAGTTGTCCTCCTCGACGTTCGCCAGCGCGGCGCACATCCCGCCCTGGGCCGCCCCGGTGTGCGAGCGCGTCGGGTAGAGCTTGGTGAGCACCGCCGTGCTCGCCCGCTGGGAGGACTCCAGGGCCGCGCGCATCCCGGCGC
>JAJYSQ010000407.1 GCA_021793495.1 Actinomycetes bacterium | reverse complement strand
ATCCCCTCCACCCGAGCGTCAGCCCGACGTGCGCACCCTGCGGCCCGAGAGAGGTCTCCCACCATGGACCCCACCGCACGCCCCACGCCTGCACAGCCCCTCGACACCACCGCGGGCACCACCGCGGGCACCACCGCGGGCACCACCGCGACCGACCCGGCACGCGCGACCGGTCCCGGCCCTCGGCGTGCCTCCCCGATCGAACGACGCTCCATCGACTGGGTGCCCGACGACGAGCGCCACGGGAAGGTCACCAGCCTCGGTGCCATCTGGTTCGTGGGCAACATCAACCTGACGGCGATGGCCACCGGGGTGGCCGCGCTCTCCTTCGGTGCCGGACTGATGTGGACGGTCATCGCCACCGTCCTCGGCTCGCTGTTCGGCACCTTCTTCATGGCCTTCCACAGTGCGCAGGGCCCCCAGCTGGGCCTGCCGCAGCTGGTGCAGTCCCGCCCGCAGTTCGGCTACCTGGGGGCAGCGTTGACCGTGTGGGTGGCCGCACTGGTCAACTACGTGGCGTACAACACCAGTGACGCCCTGCTGTCCGGATCGGCGATGCACTCACTGTTCGGCGTGCACGCCAGCATCGGGTACCTGATGGCCGCGGCGGTCGCCGCTCTCATCGCGCTGTACGGCTACGACTGGATCCACCGGGTGAACCGTTGGCTCACCTGGCCCCTGCTCGCGGTCATGGCGCTGCTCACCGTGGCGGCACTGACCGATCGCGCGCTGCCCGCCGGGGTCTGGAACCTCGGGCCGTTCAAGGCCGCGGGGTTCATGACGGTCTTCGTCATCATGGCCGGGTTCCAGCTCGGCTGGGCCCCCTACGTCTCGGACTACTCCCGGTACCTGCCCGCCACCGTCAACGTGCGCAGCACCTTCTGGTGGACCTATCTGCCCAGCGCGGTCTCCGGCATCTGGGTGTTCGTGCTCGGCGCGGTGATGGCTGCCGCCAACTCGAAGGCCGACCCGGTCACCGCGTTCCGCGAGGCAGCCAACAGGTTCGGCAGCGTCTTCGGCTGGGTGGCGATCGCCGCGCTGCTCATCGGGCTGCTCTCGGTGATGGGCATCAACCAGTACGGCGGCAGCCTGACGATGATCTCGATCCGGGACTCGTTCTCCCCGGTCACCCCGACCCGACGGATCCGGGTCGTCACGGTCCTGATGATGTTCGTGCTGGTCTGGTCGATCTCGCAGTTCGTCGGCATCGATCGGTTCAACAGCTTCTACGGCAACGCCTTGATCTTCTTGGCCTACGTGTTCACCCCGTGGACCGCGATCAACCTGGTGGACTACTTCATCATCCGCCGTGGAGCGTACGTGATCGGCGAGATCTTCAACCCCCGCGGGATCTATGGCCGATGGGGGTGGCGAGGGACCACGGCGTACCTGGTCGGCATCGCGGCGATGGTCCCGTTCATGGTGACCACTCCGTTCACCGGCTTCCTCGCCAGCCGTCTGGGCAGCGTCGACTACTCGATGTTCGTCGGGTTGCCGGTGGCCGCGGTGGTCTACTGGGTGTTCTGTCGCAGCCTCGACCTGGCCGCCGAGCAGCGCATGGTCGCCGATGAGGGGATCCTCGCGGTGCACCCGTGACCGGTGGGATCGAGACGACCGTCCCACGTCCGCCCGAGCACGGGCCCCGCACCGCCGAGGAGCCACGCGTGAGAGCCCCCGCCGACCTCGTCGTCACCGGTACCGACGTGTACACCGTGGACCCCGCCCGCTCCTGGACCGACGCGGTGGCCGTCCGCGACGCCCGGATCGTCGCCCTGGGGTCGCCAGCGGTCCACAAGCTGGTCGGGCCCGACACCCGGGTGGTCGAGGCCCGGGGAGGCCTGGTGCTCCCCGGCTTCCAGGACGCCCACCTGCACCCGCCGGTGGCCGGGCGGAACCTGCTGCACGTGGCCCTGGACGGGCTGGACGGCCCGGTGGCGTACCTGGGTGAGATCGCCCGGTACGCCGCAGCCCACCCCGAGCAGGAGTGGATCGTCGGCGGCGGGTGGGCGATGGAGCACTTCCCGGGGGGCACGCCCCGCAAGGAGGACCTGGACGCGATCGTCCCGGACCGGCCGGTGTTCCTGTTCAACCGGGACGTGCACGGGGCGTGGGTGAACTCGGTGGCACTGGTCCGCGCGGGGATCACCGCGCAGACGCCCGACCCGACCGACGGGCGGATCGAACGGGACCCGACCACGGGTGAACCGACCGGGACCTTGCACGAGGGCGCCGCGTACTCGGTCAACGACCGGCACGTCCCGCAGCCGGATCGGGCCGAGTGGGAGGCGGCCATCCTGGCGGCCCAGGCCCACCTGCACTCCCTGGGCATCACCGGGTGGCAGGACGCCTGGGTCACCCCGGCGACGTTGGAGGCCTACCGGTCGCTGGCCGAGGCGCACCGGTTGACCGCCCGGGTGGTCGGAGCGCTGTGGTGGGACCGGCACCGGGGGCTGGAGCAAGTACCCGACTTCCTCGACCAGCGCGCCCGGGGCACGGTGGGGAACTTGCACCCCACGACGGTGAAGATCATGGTGGACGGGGTGCTGGAGAACCAGACCGGGGCGTTGCTCGAGCCGTACTGCGGGTGTGCCGGGCCCGCCGCGTCGCGCGGGCTGACCTATGTCGAGCCGGAGCTGCTCGCCGAGGCGGTCGTCGAGCTGGACCGGCTCGGCTTCTCGGTGCACATGCACGCGATCGGGGACCGTGCGGTACGCCATGCGCTGGACGCGGTCGCCGCGGCCCGCCGGGTCAACGGGACAGATCG
>JAJYSQ010000406.1 GCA_021793495.1 Actinomycetes bacterium | reverse complement strand
TCCGATCTGCGGTGCCGGCGCTTGGTCAGCAGGTAGACCCAGAGCCTGAGGTAGCGCACCGGTCCGCGCGCGGCCAGGGTCGCGTGGGCGCCGACGGTGCCGAGCGCCTGGCGGACCCGCGACCCCACCGATCCGGAGCGCCTGAGGTAGTGAACCGGTCCGGGGACCTTGGTCACGCCCGGCTGGACCCTGGACTCCCCCGGGTCCCCGATCGAGTAGAGCCGCAACGGCACCCCCCGGTCGGCGAGACCGAGGATCTCGTCGAGGATGAAGGTCTCGGACAGGCGGGGGAACATCTTGACCAGGTAGCCCAGACGTGGTCCTTCGGGCGCGCTCATGCCGACACCGTTCTCTCCTGCACCTGGCCCGCCAGCGCAGCCTCCTCGTCGAGCACGCCGCGGACCCGCCACGCGCCGCCCAGATCCAGCGGGCGGCAGCCCGGCTCGGGACCGGGCCCGCGCTCCAGCGCCTCGGCCAGGGCCGTGCCGAGCCGAGAGGCCAGCCCCTCGCCCGGGTCGACGACCCGCACCAGGTGCCGCTGGGCGAACAGTCGGGCCCGGAGCTCCTGCTCGCGTCGAGGCTCCGTCCGCGGCACCACGACGGCCGGCACGCCCTGGCGCACCACCTCGCAGAGCGTGTTGTAGCCACCCATGGTGACGACCACGTCGGCGTCGGCGAAGAGCGCCGACGGGTCGGCGACGAAGTCGCAGACCCGGGCTCCGGGCGTGCCGGCAGCGAGCTCGGCGAGCTTGCCGCGCTGGTCGGCGGGCATCAGCGGCCCGGTGATCGCCAGGCAGATCGCGCCGGTGCGACCGGCGGCCTGGATCGTCGCGGCCAGCAGCGGGTACCCGTCGCCGCCCCCGCCGGCCGTGGCCACCACGGCGGGTCGCCCGGCTGGTGGACGGCGGGCGGGGTGCCGACCACGGTCGTCGGGCGCAGGGGGAACCGGGGATGTGGTCACGTAGCCGGTGTAGGAGAGCCGGCTGGTGACGTCGGCCGGCAGGTCGTAGGCCTCGGCGACGTCGAAGACGTCCGGCGAGCCGTAGACCAGGATCCGGTCGTAGACCTCCTCGAGCACCGGGTAGACACCCTGCTCGACCCAGGTACGCCGGACCGCGGCCGGTTCGTCGAGGATGTCGCGCAGCCCCAGCACCAGTCGCGTCTGCGGGCTCTGGTGGCGCAGCTGGTCGAAGACCTCGACGAGCTCGCCGCCCATGCCCAGCGGCGCGTGGTCGACGAGGAAGACATCGGGACGGTACCGCCGTACCAGATCGAGGAGGGTCGCCGTACGGGCACGGCGCACCAGGCCGAAGGAGAGCCCGTCCTCGCGCGAGGCGTACTGCTCGGGTCCCACCTTGACCACCGCAGGCAACGGCACGATCGTGAGCCCCGCCGGACGGCGGTACCGGTCGGCCACCGGTGAGCCGCTGGCGAGCAGGACACGAGGGCGCGGGCGAGAGACCGTCGGCCCGGACCAGTCTGCGCCCGGCGCCAGGACCGCTTCGGCGATGGCCAGGCTCCGGCGCAGGTGGCCGAGGCCGTACGTGTCGTGTGCGTAGATCATCAGCCGACGCAACGCCCGGGGGCGGGCCATCACGCGTACCTGCGCATCAGCTCGACGCCGCGGCCGGCTACCCATGCGACCTCGGCCGCCAGGCCGTCGGCGAAGGGGACCGCCGCGGCGAAGTCCAGCAGCTCCCGGGCTCGACCCAGGTCAGCGGCGGTGTGATCGACGTCGCCGCGAGCCACCTCCTCGTAGCGGATGCGGGCGGAGGTGCCGGTCAGCGACTCGATCAGCCTGATGGCCTCGATCAGCACGACTCGGCTGCCCCCGCCGACGTTGACGGCCATCCCCGCGACCGGGGCGTGCGCGGCCGCGACGGTCGCGGTCACGATGTCGTCGACATAGGTGAAGTCCCGACTCTGACGGCCGTCGCCGAGCACGGTGAGCGTCTGGCCGTGCACGACGGCCTCGATGAACCGGCGCAGGGCCATGTCGGGGCGCTGCCCGGGCCCGTACACCGTGAAGTAGCGCAGGGCCACGGACTCCAGCCCGTCGCCGTCTGCCTGCAGGCAGAGCCGTTCCGCATCGAGCTTGGACTTCCCGTACGGGGAGACGGGAGCCGGCTCGGCGTCCTCCCGCAGGGGCAGGACGCCGTTGCCGTAGACCGAGGACGACGAGGCGTAGACGACTCGGCGCACGCTCGGGGCCCGGCGGGCGGCGGTCAGCAGCCGGTGGGTGGCCACGACGTTGTCATGCCGGTAGGCCTGTGGCTCGACGAAGCTGGGACGGACCCCCGGGCGACCGGCCAGGTGGAACACCGTGTCGACGCCGGCCAGGTGACGACGGATCGGCAGCTCGGCGAGATCTCCGCTGACGAGGCTGAAGCCCGGGTGCCCGACGAGCCCGGCAGCCCGGGCGAACTTCTCGGCAGGATCGTAGGACGAGGTGAAGGCGTCGACGCCGACCACCTGGTGGCCCGTGTCGAGCAGCCGATGGGTCAGGTGCGAGCCGATGAAACCGGCAGCGCCGGTGACCAGGACACGGGTGGACGGGTCGGGCACGTGGTTCTCCTCGGGGTGCGGTGAGGTCGGGGTGCGGTGAGGTCGGGGTGCGGTGAGGTCGGATGGGCCCAGGTCGGGTCGACGCAGCGGGCACCGGGATGTGCACCGGGTCAACCGGCTCAGGAGGTGGACGACGGCGCCGGTGAGGGGTCAGGGCTCGTGGACCCGGATGGCCCGGCCGGTGTGGGGATCGGCGGGCT
>JAJYSQ010000405.1 GCA_021793495.1 Actinomycetes bacterium | reverse complement strand
GTCCGCCTCAAGCTCGGTCGGAGCGCCGTCCACGACGTGCGGAAGCCGGTCCGCACGGTCCTGCCGGGTCGCCCGCAGCGTCGCGCAGATCCGACCGGCATCGGCCTCGGTCAGCTCGCTCACCGTGGTCTGGAACCGGATGTCCACCCCTTCTTCCTGCGCTTCGGCGAGCTCGTCGGGGCGGACCGGGGCGAATCGGGGGTCCATCCAGTCCACGCAGACGGCGTGCGCGCCCAGCCGACGCGTGCTGCGGGCCACATCCATGGCCGTGTTGCCCGCGCCGACCACCAGCACCTGGGCCGGTCGGGTCTGACCCCCGTGGGGTACGGCCGCCAGGGCCGCCAGCGGTCGCCCGGCCCCCAGCGCGGCATGAGCGGCTACCAGGAACGAGGTCGCGTCCCACACGCCGGGCAGGTCGGCGCCGCTCACCGGCAGGCGCATCGGGGCCACAGCGCCATACGCGAGAACCAGCCCGTCGTGGCGGGCCCGCAGGTCGTCCAGGTCACCCGGGGAGATCTCGGTCCCGCAGCGCAGCTCGACCCCCGCGGCGCTGAGCTGCTCCCAGGGACGGGACGCCACCGCGGCAGGCAGGGTGAAGTCCGGGATTCCCCAGCGCAGCAACCCTCCAGGCTGGTCGTCCCGCTCATAGACGGTGACGCGCGCGCCCGCCTCGACCAGCTCCCAGGCCGCCGCGATCCCTGCCGGGCCCGAGCCGATGATCCCGATGTCCGGCCCGGCGGAACCGTCCGGCCCGGCGGCGGCCGCCGGGACCTGGGGGCCGGGGACCGGAGCGGTGTCGGTGACGTACCGCTCGAGCAGCCCGATCGCCACGGGCCGGGCCCCGGCCAGGGACCAGGAACAGGCGCCTTCGCACTGCACGGCCTGGTCGCACACCCGGGAGCACACGTCGGGCAGCATCGTGGTCGTGCGCAGGACGCGATGGGCCCGGTCCAGGTCACCGTCGGCGATCGCGGCGATGAACCCCGGGATGTCGTTGTGCGCCGGGCACCCACGTACGCACGTCGGGTCGGGGCAGGCCAGGCACCTCTGGGCCTCGGCCAGCGCGGCGTCCGGGGAGTCCAGGCCCAGCCGTACCTCGTGGGTGTCGCCGTCCAAGGGGACCGGGTGGTGGATCTGGGTGCCCACCCGAGACCCCGCCAGCACCGGGCCGGTGACCTGGATCGCGGAGAACGGGCAGGTGCGCTCGCACTGACGGCACCCGACGCACGCTTGGTCGTCGGCGAGGACCACCCAGGCCGAGGTGTCCATGGACAGGGCTGCGGTCGGGCAGCGCACGACGCACTCCTGGCAGCCGGCGCACCGGTCGACCAGGACGGTGACATGGGGCAGGTCGAGCTGCGTGGAGCCGGGCAGCCGGTGGTTGTGCTCGGTGAGGGTCGTGGTCATCGTGGGCTCCTTCCGGTCAGGACGCGGCGTGCATGGCGACGTAGAGCAGGCTGGCGGCCAGTCCGCAGGCCAGCACGACCACCAGGACCGAGGCTCGTACGGTTGCTGCGCCGCGCGAGACCCCGACCAGCTCTCGGTTCGTGATGCGCCACCCGGCCCATGCGGAGGCCAGCGTGCCCACGATCATCACCGCAATCTGGACGGCGACGATGTGCGGGTCGGACAGCAGCCGCAGGTTGTACAGCCGGGAGCTGGTCGACCCGGCGCCGAACAGGTTGCCCACGCTCGGCACGATCCGACTGGCGTGCTTGAGGAACTTCGGCAGCTGTCGCGCGAAGTAGTCGGCTCCGACCACGGGGATCAGCGCGTACATCAACGGCAGGAAGTAGGTCCTGGCCCGGCTGGTGCGGGTCATGAACGATCCGGGACCCGCGTGGTAGGCCTCTGCGGCGACGACGGGCAGCCCGCTCGCCCGGTTGTCCGCGACGGTTGTGGTCCGGCCGAGCACCCGTCCCATCCCGGCCGCGATCCCCATCATCGCCACCGCGACCACGGCGATCACCCCGAGGTAGCCGACCGGGTTGGGGTAGTGCGGGAAACCGGTGTGCACGTTGAGCCAGCTGTCGATCGTCGCATACCCGCTCAACGCGTTGACCTGCTGGTAGATGACCAGGCCCCACAGCACCGCGACCACCCAGGCGACATCGGCCCGGCGCCTCTTGGGAGCGACCACCGAGGCGAGCGGGGTCTGCAGGAACAGCCCGACGTTGCCCGAGGGGCAGGCCTTGTAGCACTCGGTGCACAGTCCGCAGGACAGGTTGGAGTCCGCCGAGCCCGGCCAGGTGTACCAGGGGCAGCCGAACGCGTCCTCGCTGCCGCGCATGCACTCCTTGGTGGCGCACGTCAGGCAGACGTCCCGGTCCCGGGTGCGGAAGCCGGCGACCGCGCCCATCGAGCCGACGCTGCCGATCAGCGAGGACAGCGGGCAGACGTACCGGCAGAACGTTCGACGCTCGAACAGCAGGAAGAAGACCAGGGCCGAGGTGACGATCCCCACGACCATCCAGCTGGTGTCCGCCGGCGTGCCGGGACCGGCGATGTTGAAGAACTCTTCGATGTAGGTCAGCAGGACGAACGCGGCGGCCGAGATGAGGAACCCGTAGCCGGCCCACGACTCGGGCAGCTTCCACCCCAGCCCGAGGGCTCGCTGGGTGCGCCGCCAGAACGTGTGGCGCTGGACCCACTCGCCGAAGCCGCCGAAGGGGCACATGGCGCACCACCCACGGCCGACGGTGACCATCAGCACGAAGACCAGGCAGAACCAGATGTACCAGGTGATGGCCGTGGCGAAGTTCAGC
>JAJYSQ010000404.1 GCA_021793495.1 Actinomycetes bacterium | reverse complement strand
ACAGCAGGCGCATCCTCACCTCCGAAGGCACACACGCAGGCAGCACAGAAGACACCACAGGACTCCAAACAGAGAAGAAGAGGGGAAGCGCCGAACCGGCGACTCCCCCTCATTCTCCCAGCCCACACCAGCCGTCCAAGCCCCCACCAGGCGCCTGTGGACAACCCCCGAACCAGTCACAGCAACCCGACCAGCACCCACACCGGAGTCGCACCCAACGCCCCCCAACGGATGACCTCCTCGACAGGGCTCTCCCGGCCCGTGCGGAACCGCAGCGGCGCACCCACCATCCGCCACCTCGCGCCCCGTACCCGCAGCGGCCAGGCCAGGGGGACTCCCGCCACCGTCAACGCGTCCCCGAGCACGTGCACCACCATCCCCAAGGCCACCATGCCCGCGACCACCAGCGGTCCCACCCCGAACCCGAACACCCCGATCGTCAACAACAGCGCGGCACCGCTCGCCTCGGCCCACCCCAACCGGCGGCCCCGCCAACACGCCGCCAGACCGCGCACAGCCAACGAGAACACGACCCACACGACAAGGGCCAGGGCAGGCCACCACAGTCCGGCCACGGCCACCACAGCCCCGCACACGGCCGCCGCGGGAACCGTGTGCGACAGATGCCGATGAACCCCGTCCCCGTCCCGACCGCCCCGATCCCACGGCGTCCGCGTCGCCCGCCACACCACCGACGACAGGGCACGCACCCCCCGAGAGGCCGCGGCTGACACCGGCCCCTGCGACAGGGTCGCCGTCGAGGTCGGATGGTCGAGGTCGGGCAGCAGAGCCGCACCCGCGCACACCATCCCACCGAACACCACATCAGCAAACCCGACCGGAGCACCAGCCCACGACAACCCGGCCAACACGGCAGCGCCCGCAGCCACACCAGTGGCAGCGTGAGATGACCCCATCACCGGAGGACTCCACGAGGGGGAAGAAGGAACAGGAGAGCGAAGGAGGAAGCGGCCGAAACCAGACGTACCCGCCCCAGCCCACAGTTGAGGAAAGTTGACTGCTCCCCCTCCTAAAGGAGGGGGATTCCTGGCTCACGCTGCCTGGCCGTCCAGCGGACGACCGGGTCTTACGCGATCAGCACCAGCCGGGTTCAGACCAGCCCGGATGAGCATCACGCGGGCGGAGTTCTTGTCCCTGGGAGAGACCGCTCCGCACGCGGTGCAGGTATAGGTGCGTTCCGACAGCGGCAGCGCGTGCTTGGCTCTCGCTCCGCACTGCGCGCAGTCCATCGTGGTATGCGCTGGGTTCACCAGGTGCAGGGTGCGGCCGTGCTTGCGCGCCATGGCGAGCAGCTCGGCCTTGGCTGCGGCGATCGCCGCGTCTGCGGCCTTGCGCGCCATCGTGGACTTGGCGAGGAAGCACGGCCGGAAGTCTTCCACCGCGATCACGTCGTGGTCGCGTACCACCTTCTTGGCCCACTTGCGGGCGGTGTCCTGCCGTTGGCGGGCGACCTTCTTGTGCACCTTCGCGAACTGCCGCCTCGCCTTCCAGTAGCCCTTCGACGCCGCTTGCCCTCGCTTGGGCTTTCGGCGGGCCATCATGCGCTGGTACCGGGCCAGCTTCTCGGCGGCCTTCTTCCCGTGGTTCGGATGCGGGAGGTCGTGGTTGTCGCTGGTGGTGGTGGCGATCTCGTTCACGCCCCAGTCGATGCCGATCGCGCGCCCGGTCGCGGGCAGCGGCTCGACCTGGGCGGGGACGACGAACGAGGCGTACCAATGTCCGAGGCTGTCGCGGTAGACGCGCACGCTCGACGGTTCTGCGGGCAGATCGCGGGACCACACCACGGTCAAGACGATGCCGTTCGCGAGGTGCAGCCGACCGGCCTTGAGGCGGAACCCACGCCGCGTGTAGTTCAGCGTCGGGGTTGACCGGTCCTTCTTTTTAAACTTCGGCATCCCGGCCCGCTGCCGCATGGGAAGCCGGGCTTTGATGTCCTTCAGCGCTTTGGCGCGGGAGCGGGCGAAGCCGCGGATGATCTGCTGCTGCGGCACCGACGCGCCCTCGCGCAGCCACTCATGCTCGGCGCGCCAGCCGGTCAGCATCTTGTCTAACCGGGCGGGGCCGCATTCCTCGCCCGCTTTGTGCGCGGCGCGGGAGGTGGCGACGCACTGATTCCATACCCAGCGGCACCGGCCCCACTCGGCGAGCAGGGCTTTCTCGGCGGTGGACGACACGCGGAGCCGGTAGGTGTACCGGGCGTGCATGCCCTCCGGCATCTCTGGTGTCGTCATGGCATCATTTTAGCATGAGCACTGAGAAGCGGATCTCTCTTCGGCTACCCACAGAACTACACGCACGCCTGGTCGCACGGGCCGCGGCAGACCGGAGGTCCCTCAACTCTGAGATCGTCTACCTATTGGAGACCGCACTCGGCACAGCCGCAGGAGACGCCGGTTCGCCTGGCGGCGAACCGTCTGTCCCTGCCCCGCTCCGCGGGAAGCCGGATTCCTCCCCGGCCTGAAGGCCGGGGCACTCTCCGGCTCCTTGGTAGCGCCCTACCGACACCCACCGAACAGCACCCAGAAGAAGCAGAACCCGGGAAACCCAGGGCCGCCCGGTAGCCCACTACTCGATATCGGCGCAGGTCAACCCGCTAACAACCCCCAGTAGCGGCTACCGGCAGAACACGGCCGCTACCAGGCCGAGTAGCCCCGCCGGTAGCGGCCCCGAAACACCGGTCAGTCGAGCGGGACCACCGCCCACACCTCATCCGGAACCTGCTGCAACCCGCGGCGGATCCGGTCCGC
>JAJYSQ010000403.1 GCA_021793495.1 Actinomycetes bacterium | reverse complement strand
CCGCCACGCCGAGCAGGGTCCAGCTCAACGGGACGCCGAACAGCTTGGTGTCCCGCAGCACCGGCAGGGCGGCCAGGGCCAGCGGCAGGGCGCCCAGCAGGATGGCAAAGACCCCTCCCACGGCCAGGGCCAGGCGCAGCTGGGTGCGGATCAGCGAGCGCAGGTAGACGTCACCGACCGGGGTCTGCTCGGCGATGTCTCGGGCCACTGTCCAGCCGGTGGGTCCAACGGCGGCCCGGCGCGCTGCCTGCACCCGGGTCCGGCGCCGGTCTGGGGACCCGCTCACCGGCTGAGCCTGGCCCGTTCGACCAGGACCTCCCGCAGGTCGTGCAGGTGTCGTCGGGCCACGGGCAGCACGGTCGCTCCGACGCGCACCGAGCCGTGGCCGTCGGTGGTTCCCACCTCGTCGACATGGGCGAGCGAGACCAGGTAACGCCGGTGGATCCGCACGAACCCCGCCGGGCGCCAGCGCTGCTCCAAGACGCCCAGCGGGATGCGTACCAGATGAGACCCATCCTCCGCGTGCAGCCGCGCGTAGTCACCGTGCGACTCGGCGAAGCGGATCTGGGAGCGGCGCACGAACCGGGTCACACCACCGAGCTCGACGGCGATCGTCTCGTCGGCCGGCGCGCTGGCCGTCCGGGTAGCCAGCACCCGATCGACCGCCACGGCCAGTCGGTCGGGGTGCACCGGCTTGAGCAGGTAGTCGACGGCGGCCAGGCCGAACGCCTCCACGGCGTGCTCCTCGTAGGCGGTGACGAAGACCACCGCAGGCGGGGTACGGAACTGAGCCAGCACCCGGGCCAGCGTCATGCCGTCCATTCCCGGGATCCGGATGTCCAGGAAGACCGCGTCGGTCGGCGCATGGTCGAGCTCGGACAGCGCGACCAGGGCATCGGCGGCCGCGCGCACGGAGCCCACCCGCGGGTCGTTGCCGAGCAGCCAGGCGAGCTCAGCCAGGGCAGGAGGTTCGTCGTCGACCACCAGGACCCGCAACCCTGGCGTCGGCGGTGGCGCGCCCAGCGGGCTCACGGGCGTGCTCGTTCGTGGTACTTCGGGATCCGCATGCTCACCTTCGTCCCGAGCCCGATCCCCGTCTCGACGACGAGCCCGTACTCCTCCCCGTAGGCCTGGCGCAGCCGTGCGTCCACGTTGGCCAGGCCGATGCCCGGCCCCTCGTCCTTGCTCCCGGACTTCTGGGACCACTTCGATCTTCCGGACAAGGCAGCACGTACCACCTCCGGGTCCGAGCCGACCCCGTCGTCCTCGACGTGCACCCACGCCTCGGTCTCGGCGTTCTCCGCGACGATCGCGATGTGCCCGGTCCCGGGCCGGCCCTCCAGCCCGTGGCGTACGGCATTCTCCACCAGCGGCTGCAGGCAGAGGAAGGGCATCGGCACGGCCAGCACCTCCGGGGCGACCCGCAGGCTGACCTGGAGCCGGTCGGCGAAGCGGGCCTTCTCGATGAGCAGGTACTGCTCGACCGAGCGCAGCTCCTCGGCGAGGCTGATGAACGGGCCGTGCTGGCGCACCGAGTACCGGATGAACTCGGCGAACTCCACGAGCAGCTCGCGGGCACGGTCGGGGTCCGTACGCACGAGGCTGGCGATCGCGGTCAGCGCGTTGTACACGAAGTGCGGACTGATCTGGGCACGCAGGGCCCGTACCTCGGCCTCGACGAGTCGGCGACGAGCCCGGTCGAGCTCGGCGAGCTCGAGCTGACCGGAGACGTACCGGGCGACCTCCCCGACCGCCCGGACCAGGCCAGCCGAGGGGTGCCCCCCGTAGGCCGCCAGGCTGCCGACGACCCGTCCCTCGACGATCAGCGGCGTGACGACGGCGTAGCGGATGGGGCAGGTGGCGTCGGCGCAGGCCACCCCTTCGGGCCCCAGCACGAGCGGTCGACCGCCTCGCAGGACGCCGTCCGCGTGGCGACGCGCCTGGGCACGGTGGTGGCCTCCCGTCCCCTCCCAGGCGAGTGCCTCCTCCGGGCTGCACACCGCGACCGCAGCGGTATCCAACAGTGCCCGCAGGTGTCGGGCGGCGCGTGGCGTTGCTGTCGGGCTCAGCCCGTCGCGCAGGGCAGGCGCAGCCAGGGCGGTCGTGTGCAGCGTGGCGAACGTGACGCGGTCCTCCGGTGAGCCCAGCTCGTGCCGTCGCCGCCAGACCCGTCCGGCCAGGGCGACGACCCCGGCCACCACGAGGATCAGGACGGTGAGGACCGCGAGGTCGCGCACGTGCGCGACGGTAGTCCTGGATCGCGCCCACTCACGCCCCGCACGCGGCGGGCGGCGCCCTGACCACGGACGCCGCCCGTCAGGCTCGACCGGCCGTGACCAGGCGCGGGACGCGTTGGTGCGGCGAGCCGAACGACTGGCCTCGTCGCGACCGGTCCGTAGGTGGACTGCTCACGCGTGGGTGATGGCGGGCGAGTCTCGGTCCACGGGGGTCGTCGTCGCTGACGACGACCGTGGCCGCAGACCGCACCTCCTTTGTACCCGCTGGCGGGTCCGGGGGGAAGGGCAGATCAGCCCTGGCAGGCCCGGCGCCACCGGTGGGCCAGGAGCAGCACCACCGGGTGCCCAGGGTGGCGGAGGCGCAACCACAGCATCCCGGCCGCCCCGGCCGCACCGACCAGTGCCACGGTGGTCAGCACCGGGCGCGACCTCATCCCCGGGACCCGTGAACGGATGCGCACCGGGCGCGAGAAGTCCAGCACCGGCCAGCCACGAGATGCGGCCTCGCGTCGCAGCGCGCGATCCGGGTTCAC
>JAJYSQ010000003.1 GCA_021793495.1 Actinomycetes bacterium | reverse complement strand
GATCTCCGGGCAGGTGCCGGCCGGCGGATGGCCGGACATGTCGGTGATCTTCGACCGGCTGCAGGCCGCCGACGTCTCCTGGAAGATCTACGTCGAGAAGTACGAGCCTGCGCTCACCGTCACCACCGCGGGGCCAGCGGCCCGGCGTGGCGGCCAGCTCGCCCGGGTCCCGGTGCTGGCCCTGCCTCGGTACGAACACGACGCCGCACTCCTGTCGCACGTTGTCGACCTGAACGACTACTACGCCGACCTCGTGTCCGGAGCTCTGCCCGCCGTCTCGTGGATCGTGACGACGGCCTCCTCGGAACGGTCACCTGCTGACCCAACCGCCGGGCAGCGGGTGGTTCGCAGCGTCGTGGACGCCCTCGCTGGTAGCTCGGCCTGGTCGTCCTCGGCCTTCTTGCTCACCTACGACTCGTCAGGCGGCTGGTACGACCATGTTGCCCCGCCCATGCGATCCGGTGCCGTCCTCGGCCTGCGGGTGCCGACCGTCCTGGTCAGCCCGTACGCACCACAGGGGTCGGTCGACCCCACCGTGTACGACAGCTCCTCCGTACTGCGTTTCATCGAGAGCAACTGGTCGCTCGCCCCGCTGACCAGCCGCGACGCCACCGCCACGAATCTCGCCTCAGCGTTCTCGTTCGACCAGCCGCCTCGCCCGGCCAGCATCCTCGGGCCAGCCGACACCGGTCAGGCCGTCCCCGCCCCGCACCGGCTGACCCTGTACCTCAGCTATCTGCTCGCCCTCGCCGCGGTCATGGTGATCCTGGCCTGGGCGGTCCGTGGCCGCGACCCGCGCACCCGGGGCCCGGCATGAGGGCCGCGCGAGCGGTGCCCGTCCTCCTCGCGCTCCTCCTGGTGGCCGCACTCGCCACCGGCACGCCTGCGGCAACGGCCGGTGTGACAAAGACAACCAGGGCGACGGCCGGCGTGGTCGCGATCCAGACCGTACCCGCCCTGGGCGGGGTTCAGGTCCAGGTCGGATCGTCGGTGGTCACGACCGGCCCGGACGGTTTCGCGTCGGTGTGGGTAGCGAACCTCAACGACACCGCCTCGCGGGTATCCCTCGCCAGCACGACCCTGGACGCACGCACCACCGTCACCCTGGGGGCCGTCACGCCCGCTGCCGTGCACGCGAAGCACGAGAGCCATCTGAGCGTCGGTCTCGACGTGACCTCCCAGGTGACGTTGCGGATCAGCGGAGGTGCGACCGGCGTGGCTCCGAGCTCGGTGCGCCTCGTGCGGCTGCACTCGCTGACCGGCCAGACCCTGCTCGTCGCTCCGGGCCGCACGCCGACGGTGCGCCTGCTGTCCCGCAAGAGCCGTCTGATCGCTGGTGTGGTCACGTCGCAGGTCGTCACGTGGTCCGTGGACAGTCTCCAAGCCTCCCCGGGGGTGTCGATCACGACCGCCCCCGGGCGCTTCGACCCGTACACGTCGGCAACCTGGCCGCTGGTCCTGCGCCCGGTGCGCGGCACGGTCATCGTGGACACGGTGCCCGCCACCCCGGCAGTCACGTTCCTCCTCGACGGAGCCACGTTCACCACCGACTCCCGCGGCCGCGCGACCGGTACGTCGGGGGACCTCAACGACGTCGACCGACGGCTCCGGCTCGGCACGCCCCGGGCCGGCGCCGCGACCGTGGCGATCCTCGCGGTATCCCGGCTACGGGCTGCCGCCTCCTTCCAGCGGCACGTGGTAGCCGCCCTCTCGGTGCGGCGGCCGGTGTCGCTCTCGTTCGCCGACACGGCCGGCCGGCCGGTGCCGGCGTCGCGGATCACCCGCATCCAGCTTGATCGCACCGGCGGGTCGGTCACGTTTGCCTCGGCCGAGCTCGCTGCTCCCCTCCTTCTCCTGTCGGACCAGCCCAGGTTCGTCGACGGGGCATGGCAGGCACAGCAGGTGACGTACTCGGTTGCGTCGGTGACGCTCGAGGGCGCCGACGCCGTGTTCGCCGGGCAACAGCGGTTCAACCCCAGCAACGCCAGCACGTGGCCCATCTCCTTGTCCGTGTTCGATGTGGGCATCACCGTGCGCGATGTGCTGTTCGGCCGGCAGGTCGCCTCGGACGCATGGGTCACCCGACCAGACGGAGCACGACTTGCGGTGCAGCTCGACGACGGGCAGCCGACCATCCTGCGATCGCTGGTCCGAGGCCCCTATACCGTGACACTCCAGTCTGCGGTCGTCGGGGCAAACAGCACATTCCTCGTATCCCGGGACTCGCAGGTACAGCTGCGAATCGTGACGCCAACCGACACCCTGGTCCTCCTGCTGCTCCTCGGCGGGACGGCAGCGTCAGTCCTCCTGCTCGGCCGGTGGTGGCGCCGACGAGCAACGGCGCACGACCAGGAGGGTCACGCGTGACGTCCACCCGAGCCCGGATCGCCATCGTGGCCATGACGGCGATCGCGCTAGGCCTGCCGGCCGCGCTGCCCAGCACCCGGGTGGCGAGCACGTCGGCGACCGCCCGGACCACGACCTCGCCCAGCCGGCCGGTCCCCGTCTATGCGTACTTCTATCAGTGGTTCAGCCCATCGTCCTGGAACCGGGCCAAGCAGGACTTCCCGCTCGCGGGTCGTTACAGCAGCGACAACGCTCTCGTGCTGCGGGACCAGGTCCGCCAGGCCCGGGCAGCCGGCATCGACGGTTTCTTGACGTCCTGGAAGAGCACGGCCACGCTGAACCGCCGGCTCGACCTGCTTGTTCGCCTCGCCCGGTCCGAGGGTCTTGACCTCGGGGTGGTGTACGAGGCCCTCGACTTCTCCCGCAACCCCCTGCCGGTGGCGACCGTCGCGCACGACATGGTCTACCTGGTCGATCATTGGGGTGCGAACCTGACCTCGACGTACTACGGACGGCCGGTGATCATCTGGACCGGCACCGACCAGTACACGACCGCAGAGGTCCGCGAGGTGCGGCAGGCGCTGAGCGACCGGGCATATCTGCTGGCCGCATCGCGCAGCGTGGCCGGGTACGAACGGGTGGCCGGACTGGTCGATGGGGAGGCGTACTACTGGTCGTCCGCTGACCCGAGTTCGACCGCGACGCTCGCCAAGCTGGAGTCGATGGGCCAGGTTGTCCACGCGCATGGCGGCCTGTGGATCGCCCCCGCAACGAGCGGGTACGACGGGAGGACCCTCGGCGGAACCCGGGTGATCAACCGGGACGGGGGGCAGACCCTCGTCCACAGCCTGGACAACGCCTTCAGGTCGGCACCCGACGGTGTTGCCGTCATCAGCTGGAACGAGTGGTCCGAGAACACGTACATCGAGCCCGGCGAGAGGTACGGCGATCGCGAGTTGACGGTGCTCACGGACTATCTCGCTCAGCACAGACAGGTGACCGTCTCGGACGCGGTCGGCGCGGACTCCAGCGAGGGGGACGCGATCTCTGCATGGACGGGAGCTCGCGCCGCAGCGGTCCTCGGCATGCTGATGGTGCTCGCGATCCCAGGATTGTGGCTGGCACGGCGGGCCCGCAGCCTCCGCTCGCGACGGTACGCCCGCCATCGACGCCGGGCCGGCTGACCGGGCGACCGCCACGCAGCCGGATCGGCGCATCCCCGCACCCGAGAGATCACTGTTTGACAAAGTCTTGTCACGCACAGTGATCCCGTATCCTCGCGACGTGCCCACGCCCCCCGGCGGGAGTGACCCGTCGAACCCGGTCTCGCTGGACGACTCCGCGTACGCCGCGCTGCGCGCCGACATCCGCCGCCTCGGCGACCTGCTCGGTCAGACGCTGGCCCGCCAGGAGGGTCCGGACCTCCTCGATCTGGTCGAGCAGGTCCGGACGATGGCCCGCGAGGACGGCCCAGCGGCCGCCCGGCTGCTCGCCGAGGCCGACCCGACCAACGCCATCCGGCTGGCCCGCGCCTTCTCCACGTACTTCCACCTGGCGAACATCACCGAGCAGGTCCACCGGGGGCGCGCACTGGCCCGCCAGCGCACCGAGCACGGCGGGTGGCTGACCCGGGCCGCCGACCGGATCGCCGAGGCCGGCCTGCCGATCACCGTCCTTGCCGAGGCCGCCGATCGACTGGACGTCCGACCGGTGCTGACCGCGCACCCGACCGAGGCCGCCCGGCGCTCCATCCTGACCAAGCTCGTGCGGGTCGCCGGACTGCTCGACGCCCGGGCCGCTGACGGTGCCGACCCCCGCATCGAACGACGGCTCGCCGAGGTCGTGGACCTGCTCTGGCAGACGGACGAGCTGCGCCGGGAGCGTCCCGAACCGGTGGACGAGGCGCGCAATGCCTTCTACTACCTCGACGAGCTGGCCGCCGGACCGGTCGGTGAGGTCCTCGAGGACCTCACCGAGGCCCTGGGCGCGCTCGGCGTCACGCTACCCCCGGACCGGCGGCCGCTGGCCTTCGGCAGCTGGATCGGTGGGGACCGCGACGGCAACCCGTCGATCACTCCCGAGGTCACCTCCGAGGTCCTGCTGCTGGCCCACGAGCACGGCATCGCCGACCTGCTCGGACTGCTCGATGGCCTGGTTGCCGACCTGTCGGCCTCCGAACGGCTGGTCGGCCACGACCCCGAGCTGGCTGCCAGCCTGGAGGCGGACCTGCAGGCGCTGCCCGAGCTCGATCCGCGGTACCGCCGGCTCAATGCCGAGGAGCCGTACCGGCTGAAGATCACCTGCATCAGGGCCAAGCTCATGGCCACGTTGACCCGGCTGCAACGTGGCACGGCGCGTACCCCGGGGCACGACTACCGGGACGGCCACGAGCTGGTCGAGGACCTCCTGCTGGTGCGCCGTGCCCTGGTACGCCACCGGGGCGAGCTGGTCGCCCGGGGGCGGCTGGACCGGGTCATCCGCACCGCTGCCTGCCTGGGTCTGGGACTGGCCACCCTGGACGTCCGGGAGCACGCCGACGCCCATCACCACGCCCTTGCCCAGCTGTACGACCGGCTCGGCGAGCTGCCGTGCCGGTACGCCGAGCTGGACCGCGACCAGCGTGCGAAGCTGCTCGGCGGCGAGCTGGCCAGCCGGCGTCCGCTGGCCGGGCGGACCGCCGCGCTCGATCCTGCTGGCACTCGCACCCTCGAGGTCTTCGCCGCCATCCGTCGTGCCCAGGATCGATATGGGCCGAGCAGCATCGAGTCCTACATCGTGTCGATGACCAAGGGGGCCGACGACGTCCTCGGCGCGGCGGTGCTGGCCCGAGAAGCGGGCCTGGTCGATCTGGCCGGTGGCCTCGCCCGGATCGGCATCGTGCCGCTGCTGGAGACCGTGGCCGAGCTGCGGGCGGCTGGCCAGGTGCTCGACGCGGTCCTGTCCACCCCGGCGTACCGGTCCCTGGTCGCCGCCCGCGGAGACGTCCAGGAGGTGATGCTCGGCTACTCCGACTCGAACAAGGACGCCGGGGTCACCACCTCCCAGTGGGAGATCCACCTGGCTCAACGTCGGCTGCGCGACGTCGCCGCCGCTCACGGGGTCCGGCTGCGGCTGTTCCACGGCCGAGGAGGATCGGTCGGTCGCGGCGGCGGGCCGACGCACGACGCGATCCTGGCTCTTCCGTGGGGCACGCTGGACGGGGCGATCAAGCTGACCGAGCAGGGCGAGGTGATCTCGGACAAGTACCTGCTGCCCGCGCTGGCCCGGGAGAACCTCGAGCTCACCGTGGCCGCAGCCCTGGAAGCCACGGTGCTGCACCGCGAGCGGTCCACCCCGGCCGGAGCCCTCGAGACATGGGACGAAGCGATGGACCTGGTCTCGGCGACGGCGTACGAGACCTACCGCGGCCTGGTGGAGGACCCGGACCTGCCGGCCTACTTCGCCCAGTCGACCCCGGTCGAGGCGCTCGGAGAGCTCCACCTGGGCTCCCGGCCCTCGCGGCGCCCGGACGCCGGGGCCGGGCTGGAGGGGCTGCGGGCGATCCCGTGGGTCTTCGGCTGGACCCAGTCCCGCCAGATCGTGCCCGGGTGGTACGGGGTCGGCTCGGGACTGGCTGCTGCCCGCCAGGCTGGTCACGGCCCATTGCTGGAACAGATGTACCAGTCGTGGAACTTCTTCCGCACGTTCTGCTCGAACGTGGCGATGACGCTGACCAAGACCGACCTGCGTATCGCCCGGCACTACGTGACGACACTGGTGGACCCCGGGTTGTACCCGGTGTTCGAGCGGATCACCGAGGAGTACGAACGATCCGTCGCCGAGCTGCTGGCGGTCACCGGCCAGCGTGAACTGCTCGGCGACGACCCGGTGCTGGCCCGTACGCTGTCGGTGCGTGACGCCTACCTCGACCCGCTGTCCTACCTGCAGGTCTCCCTGCTGCGCCGGTGGCGGGACTCGGCCACCGCGACCGCACCCGTGGATCCGGCGCTGCGACGAGCCCTGCTGCTGACGATCAACGGGGTGTCCGCAGGGATGCGCAACACGGGCTGAACCAGGGTGGCGTCCTCGCCATCCACCCCGCAGCGGTGCAGCTCAGCCGTTGAACCGGTTCTGGGTCGCGACCAAGCCCTCGGCGATCAGCGACTCGACCGCGTCGGCTGCCCGGTCGAGCACCACGGCCAGCTCGCGGCGCTGCTCGCCGGAGAAGTCGCGCAGCACGTAGGTCGCCGGATCCATCCGGCCCGGCGGGCGGCCGATGCCCACCCGCACCCGGGAGTACTCACCGCTGCCCAACGCCGCACGTACCGAGCGAAGCCCGTTGTGCCCGTTGTCGCCCCCGCCCGCTTTCACCCGGAGGACGCCGTACTCCAGGTCGAGCTCGTCGTGCACCACGATGAGCCGCCCGACGGGCGCCCGGTAGAAGGAACGGACAGCGGCCACCGGGCCACCCGAGTCGTTCATATAGCTCAGCGGCTTGGCCAGCACGATCCGTCGGCCCGAGAGCCGGCCCTCGACCACCTGGGCACGCCCCCGGTGCGCGCTGAAACGACCACCAACCCGGCCGGCCAGCACATCAAGGACCAGGTACCCCACGTTGTGCCGGTTGGCGGCGTACCCCGGCCCGGGGTTGCCGAGCCCGACGACGAGCCACGGACCCGGGGAGTCCCCGTCCTGCCCGGACGTCATGGTTCGCTCGGGCACCAGAGGCACCGGCCTGCCAGCGCAGGCTAGACGGGGATCTCGTCGACGCCGGCTGCGACTTCTCCGGAGCCGGAGGTCTCCAGCTGGGCAGCCGTCGGGGAGATGAGCATGTGCAGGACCACCAGGTCTGGGTCCCCGGCCAGGTTGACCCCGGCCGGCAGGACGATGTCCCTCGCATGCACCGAGGATCCGATCGCCAGCTGGGCGACGTCGATCTCCAGGCTGGCGGGGATGGCCGCGGAGTCAGCCTCGACCGACACGGTGCTGGCCACGGTCTCCAGCAGCCCACCGGGCAGGAGCTCGCCGACCGGCACGATGTGCACGTCGACCGTGACCCGCTCGCCACGGTTGACCACGACGAGGTCGACGTGCTCGACGGTGCCGCGGATGGGATCGCGTTGCACCGACTTGGGCAGCGCCAGCTGGCGATCGCCACCGAAGTCCAGCTCGAGCAGGACGTTCGCCGCCTTCAGCGCCAGGCCAAGCTCGTGGGCGGGCATGGACAGGTGGCGCGGCGCGGTGCCGTGGCCGTAGAGGACCGCGGGGACACGACCGGCGCGGCGCACCCGGCGGGCGGCTCCCTTGCCGAACTCGGAACGCGGCTCGGCATCGATGCGGACCTCGGACACGGTGGTGCTCCTCCGGACGTGGCGCAGGCCGACACGGTGTCGGCGCTCGGATGCCGGCACCCGAGGAGTCGGGGCCGACGACGTGCCGGCGGGAAGGAAACAGGCCTACCGCGTCGATGACGGATTGTTCGGGACACGACAAGCCGCGCCAACCCCTCGCCGGGCAACCACGGCAGCCTACCCGGGCGTGCGGTGAGCGGGAAATCTGCGCCCGGGTCAGGGCCCGTACGGGGCCCGGGCTGGGCTGTGCCCGGCTGACGGTCGTCGAGGAGCCCTCAGCTCACCCCGTCGAAGAGCTTGGTGACCGAGCCGTCGGTGAACACCTCGTTGATGGCCTGAGCGATCAGCGGCGCGATGGTCAGCACCGTCAGCTTGTCCACCCGTCGTTCCAGGCCGATCGGCAACGTGTTGGTGACCACGATCTCGCTGATCCGGCTGTTCTTCAGCCGGTCGGTCGCCGGGTCGGACAGCACCCCGTGGGTGGCGGTGACGACCACCTGGCTCGCCCCGTTCTCGAACAACGCGTCCGCCGCCTTGGTGATCGTGCCCGCCGTGTCGATCATGTCGTCGACCAGCACGCAGATCCGACCTTGCACCTCGCCGACGACCTCGTGAACCCTCACCTCGTTGGCGACCCGCGGGTCGCGACGCTTGTGGATGATGGCCAGGGGGCAGCCCAGCCGGTCGGTCCACCGCTCGGCAACCCGGACCCGACCGGCGTCGGGGGACACGATGGTCATCCTCGACGTGTCGTACTTCGCCTCGACGTACTCGGCGAGGATCGGCAGCGCGAACAGGTGGTCCACCGGCCCGTCGAAGAAACCTTGGATCTGCGCGGTGTGCAGGTCGACCGTCATCAGCCGGTCGGCGCCGGCCGTCTTGAACAGGTCGGCCATCAGCCGGGCGGAGATCGGCTCACGGCCCCGGTGCTTCTTGTCCTGGCGGGCGTAGCCGAAGAACGGCGTGACCACGGTGATCCGCTTGGCCGAGGCGCGCTTGAGCGCATCGATCATGATCAGCTGCTCCATGATCCACTTGTTCAATGGATCCGTGTGGCTCTGCACCACGAATGCGTCGCACCCGCGCACGGACTCCTCGAACCGGACGAAGATCTCGCCGTTGGCGAAGTCGTACACGGACGCCGGGGTCGGGGAGACCATCAGGTGCTGGCCGATCTCCTCGGCCAGCTCCGGGTAGGCCCGACCGGTGAACAGCATCAGGGTCTTGCGGGCCGGACGTTCCAGACTGCTCACCGGGGGGCTCCCTCACCTGCGACGCGCGGACCTGCCGACTCCCCAGCCGACCCGGCTGCCGACTCCCCAGCCGACCCGGCAGCTGCGGCGGCTCGGGCGGAGGCCGATCCTGGGCGTCGCCGGACGACCCAGCCGGCGACCGTGTGCTGCCGGGCCCGACCGATGGCGAGCGCGCCGGGTGGGACGTCTTCGGTGATCACCGAGCCCGCCGCGGTGTACGCCCCGTCGCCGACACTGACCGGGGCGACCAGCATCGTGTCGCTGCCGATCCGGACATGATCGCCGATCCGGGTGCGGTGCTTGGCTACCCCGTCGTAGTTCACCACCACGGTGGCCGCTCCCACGTTGGTGTGCTCCCCGATCTGGGCGTCCCCCACGTACGACAGGTGCGGCACCTTGGTGCCACGGCCGATGACCGCGTTCTTCATCTCCACGAAGCCACCGGCCTTGCTCTGCTCGCCCAGCTGCGTACCGGGTCGCAGGTACGTGTAGGGACCGACCTCGGCGCCGGCCCCGATCTGGGCACCGTCGCAGGTGGCCTCGCGGACTCGCGCACCCGGGCCGACGACGGTGTCGTGCAGCGAGACGTTCGGACCCAGCACGGCACCACGGCCAACCTCGGTGCGCCCGGACAGCCGGGTCCCGGGCGCCAGCACCACGTCCGGGGCGAGGACGACATCGACGTCGACCCAGGTTGTCCTCGGATCCTCGACCGTGACCCCGGCCCGCATCCACGCCTCGACCAGCCGGTCCCGCACCAGCGCGCCGACCGTGGCGAGCTGGACCCGATCGTTGACCCCGAGGATCTCGTGCGGGTCGTCGGAGATCAGGACCGCGGCGTCGTGCCCGTCCCGGCGGGCCATCGCCACCACGTCGGTCAGGTAGAGCTCGCCGGCCTGGTTGGCGTCGTCCACCCGATCCAACAGGCCGGCGAGCAGCGCGGGATCGACCACGTACACCCCGGCGTTGACCTCGTGGATCCCCCGCTAGTCACCCTGGGCATCCCGGTCCTCGACGATGCGCTCCAGCCGGTCCGTCTCCTGGCCGGTCGCACGGATCACGCGCCCGTACCCGCGCGGGTCGTCGAGCACGGCGGACAGGACGGTGACGGCGGCGCCGCTGGATGCATGTCGGGCGCGCAGCGCCGCCAGGGTGTCCCCCCGCAGCAAGGGAGTGTCTCCGCAGGTGATCACCACGGGTCCGTCCAGCACCACGCCCTGCTCGGCCAGCGCGGCCAGGGCCACCGCGGCGGCGTGGCCGGTACCACGCTGCTCGGCCTGGACGACGACGCGGGCCGTCGGGTCGGCCTGGTCGAGGTAGGCGAGGACCTGCTCACGGCCGTGCCCGACGACCACCAGCAGGTTCTCGGGCTGCTGGGCCCGCGCGGCGGCGATCACGTGCCCCAGCAGCGGGCGTCCGGCCACGGGGTGCAAGACCTTGGGCAGCGTCGAGCGCATCCGGGTCCCTTCGCCCGCGGCCAGGATGATGACGGCGGCAGGTCGAGGGGCCACGGGCGGATCGGGCACGTGCGGGTCGGGGGCCGTACGAACAGAGGTCACGCGACGGGCTCCAAGGGGGGAGGGTGGGGGCCGGCGGTGACCCGACGATACCCCCATCAACCCACCGTTCACCCCGAGCCCGGCGCGCACCAAGGCTCCCGGAGGAGGACTCGAACCCCCATTCGCGGGACCAAAACCCGCTGTCCTGCCGTTAGACGATCCGGGACGGCGCGGTGAGCCTACGGGTGCCTAGGGTACGGGTGGTTGGGCACGGCCCGAGGCGAGCCCGGACGAAGCGGCCCGATCGGTCCGGCGTCGGCTACCCTGGGTGCGGCCCCTCATGGGCCGCACTCCACCACTGGCGACGCGTCGGACCTTCCCCCACCGTGAGCTCCCCACGCGAACCCCTGTCACCGTTCGCGTCTGGAGACCCATGACTGCTGCCCCGCCCGCCCGTACCCTCATCGCCGGTGCACCGGTCCCGGCCCCGCCCGACACCGACCAGCCCGATCCCGCCCTGCCGGTGGCGTGCAGCCGCCCGGGCACGCTGGAGCGAGTGGTGCTGGGCCTGTTCATCGTCGTGCCGTTCCTCGCGGTCCTGGCCGCGGTCCCCGTGGCCTGGGGTTGGGGGCTGAACCCCACTGTTGTCGCGATCGCCGTGGTGATGTACGCGGTGAGTGGACACGGCATCACGGCGGGCTTCCACCGGTACTTCACCCACGGGTCGTTCAAGGCTCGGCGGTGGCTGCGCATCGCCCTGGCGATCGCCGGCAGCCTCGCCATCGAGGGCCCGGTCGTGCGCTGGGTCGCCGACCACCGCAAGCACCACCGTTACTCCGACCGCGAGGGCGACCCGCACTCCCCCTGGCGGTACGGCGAGACGGTGCCCGCACTGATGAAGGGGTTGGCGTACGCGCACGTCGGATGGATGTTCGACGTCGAGCAGACCTCGGCAGCCACCTACGCCCCCGACCTGCTGGCCGACCGGGACGTGGTGCGGGTCTCCCGTGCCTTCCCCACGCTCGTCGCCGTGTCGCTGCTCGCTCCGACCCTGGCCGGCGGGCTGCTCACCTGGTCCTGGCAGGGCGCGCTGGCCGCGTTCTTCTGGGCAAGCCTGGTCCGGGTCGCGCTGCTGCACCACGTGACCTGGTCGATCAACTCGATCTGCCACGCGGCGGGTGAGCGTCCGTTCCGCAGCCGCGACCGCTCCGGGAACGTTGGGTGGCTGGCGATCCTGTCCATGGGCGAGTCCTGGCACAACCTGCACCACGCGGACCCGACGAGCGCCCGGCACGGCGTGCTGCCCGGACAGCTCGACTCGACCGCTCGGCTCATCTGGGTGTTCGAGAGGCTCGGCTGGGCACACGACGTGAGGTGGCCATCAGCAGCCCGGATCACCGCTCGGCGCACGACTGGCGAGGAGCCTGCCGCATCACGGCAGGACAGCGAGCCCGCACTCACCCGGCAAGGGTGAGCAGCTCGATCCGGTTGCCGACGGGGTCATCGACGTAGCACCGCTGGCGGGGATGCCGAGGTCGACGCACCCGGGGGACGCCGAGCCACCGCGAACAACCGTCGGTACGCAAGGATCTGTGCGGGCCGCCCACCGACCGGGAGGACCGGGTACGCCTCGGCCAACCGACGACCGTACTCGTCGAGCAGCTCGATCCGGTCGGACTCGTCCAACAGGTCCAGCACCGGGCGCAGCGCGGTGCCCTTCATCCACTGCAGCACCCCGTCCGGGCCGGGGAGCACGTGCAGGTAGGTGCTCTCCCACACGTCGGGCTCCGCGCCGGTGGCCAGCAGCCGGCGCAGGTACGCCGGTGGTTCGGCCGACCACGGCAGGCCCGGTCCCTGTCCACCCGTGCCCACCCCGTCGCGAGCCAGCACCGCCCGCCACCGGCGTGAGGTGCGCAGGTCCGCGAGCGTCGTATGGGCCGGGGAGGTGAAGTTCCCGGGCAGCCCCAGGGCCACCCATCCGCCAGGGGCCAGCATCTCCACCAGGCGGGGTAGCAGCTCGAGATGCCCCGGCACCCACTGCAGGACGGCGTTGCACACCAGCACGTCGACCGGGCGCGTGGGGTGCCATTCCCGCAGGTCCGCCTGGGTGAGCACGACCCCGGTACCGGCGGTCTCCCGCCGAGCCCTGTCGATCATCTCCGGTGAGGAGTCCACCCCCTCGACCAGGGCGTCCGACCAACGACGCGCCAGCTCGGCGCTCAGGTGACCGGGACCGCACCCCAGGTCGACCACGTACCGGGGGTCCACGGGCTCGACGCGGTTGAGCAGGTCCGACACCGGTCGAGAGCGTTCGGCACGAAAGAGCAGGTACTGCTCGGGGTCCCAGGTGGGCGCGGTCATGGTGGCCTCCGACACGGTGATAGACCACTATCGTGGTGTCAAGAAACCAAGGAATCCTGGTGGCCTTGTCTCTTGATGTCAAGAAACTTGGCGGCGTTACCATCATCGGGTGGACGCCCCCGGGGATGCCCGACCAGTGAACCCGTACGGTGACGAGGACCGTCAGGTCGACGACGAGGTGGACCGGATCGTCGACGCCTGGCGCACCCAGCGACCAGACCTGGACGCGCGTCCCATGCTCGTCCTCAGCCGCGTCACCCGGCTGGCCCGACACCTGGACCGGGCCCGGCGCGCCGCCTTCGCCGACCACGCGTTGGAGGCTTGGGAGTTCGATGTCCTGGCCGCCTTGCGCCGGGCCGGGCCGCCCTACACGCTGTCCCCCGGCGCGCTGCTCACCCAGACGCTGGTCACCTCCGGCACGATGACCAACCGGATCGACCGACTCGAAGCTCGGGCCCTGGTGGACCGAGCCCGCGACCCCGCGGACCGGCGCGGGGTGCGGGTCCGGCTGACCGCCGAGGGCAGGGCGCGAGTGGACGCCGCCATGGCCGACCTGCTGGACCGCGAGGCCCGGTTGCTGGCGGGGCTGAACGATGACGATCGCGCCACGCTTGCTGTGCTGTTGCGCCGGCTCACCGCACCCTTCGAGACCGCCGAGCGCCCCACCGAGCATTGAGCTCGGGTCTCGGACATCACGGCAGACCCCGGTGTAGAACACCACAGTGACCCGTCGACACCTGCCCCGATGGTCGCAGCTGCAGCCGCTGCTGCGCACCCGCGCCCCCGAGCTCGACCCGACCGCCCGCCGCCTCGCGGCCGTGGCGTCGATCCTCGACCTCCGCCGGGCAGCCGCGCGCCGAGCACCACGGGCGGTCTTCGACTACACCGACGGTGCTGCCGGCAACGAGACCAGCCTGCGGCGGTCACGGGAGGCGTATGCCCGTGTCGAGTTCCAGCCACACGTGCTGCGCGACGTCTCGACCATCGACACGTCGACGATCGTGCTGGGCGCGCCAGCCGCGCTGCCGCTGGTGTTCGGCCCCACGGGCTTCACCCGGATGATGCACACCGAGGGCGAACCCGCCGTTGCGAGGGTGGCGTCGCGGGCCGGGATCCCCTACGCACTGTCCACGATGGGCACGACATCCATCGAGCGCCTGGCCGCCGAGGCGCCCGGGGGCCGCCGGTGGTTCCAGCTCTACCTCTGGCGCGACCGGGGAGCGAGCCGCGACTTCGTCGCCCGTGCCCAGGCGGCGGGGTACGAGGCGCTCGTGCTGACCGTCGACACACCGGTGGCCGGGCCGCGGCTGCGGGACGTACGCAACGGGCTGACGATCCCGCCGTCGCTGTCGCTGAAGACCGTTGCCGAGGGGTCGTTGCACCCCGGGTGGTGGTTCGACCTGCTGACCACCGACCCGCTGGAGTTCGCGTCGCTGAACCACTTCGACGGCACGGTCGCAGAGCTGGTCGGCCGGATGTTCGACCCGGCAGCCACGCTGGCGGACCTCGCCTGGCTGCGGGACGCGTGGGACGGCCCGCTCGTGGTCAAGGGTATCCAGACGGTCGCCGATGCGCGGACCGTTGTCGAGGCAGGGGCAGATGCCGTGGTCATCTCCAACCACGGCGGCCGACAGCTCGACCGAGCGCCGACCCCGCTGGAGCAGCTGCCCGCGGTGGTCGACGCCGTCGGCGACCGGGCGGAGGTCTACGTCGACGGCGGGATCCTCTCCGGTGCTGACGTCGTCGCCGCGGTCGCGCTCGGCGCCCGGGCTGCCCTGGTCGGGCGGGCCTACCTCTATGGCTTGATGGCCGGTGGCGAGCGGGGCGTGCAGAAGGCGGTCGACATCCTGACCACCGAGGTCACCGGCACGCTGGCGCTGCTCGGCGTGACGAAGGTCGCCGACCTGAGGCCGGAACACGTCCACCTGCGCCCCACCCTGGGCTAGGTTCCGAGCATGGACGTCCTGGAGTACACCCCGACCCGCGAGCAGTACGCCTACACCTTCGGCGGGGCCACCCCGGCGATGCGCATCACGCCCGGAACCGCCCTGCGCCTGTGGTCCGACGACGCGTTTGGCGGCGCTTTGCGTACCGTCGACGACCTGTCCAGCGCGAAGGTCGACCTCCGCTTCGTCAACCCCCAGACCGGACCGTTCTTCGTCGAGGGAGCCCAGCCCGGGGACACGCTCGCGCTGCACCTGGTCGCCCTCGAGCCAGCCCGCGACTGGGGCGCGTCGGCGGCGATCCCGTTCTTCGGCGGCATGACGAGCACCGACCGGACGGTGACGATGCAGGATGCGCTGCCCGATACGACGTGGATCTACGAGCTGGACCGGGCCCGCCACACCGTCGCGTTCGCGGCCCGGCACAGCAACCACCGCATCGAGCTTCCCGTCGAACCGATGCTCGGCACGGTCGGCGTCGCACCAGCGGGCAACGA
>JAJYSQ010000402.1 GCA_021793495.1 Actinomycetes bacterium | reverse complement strand
TCCGATCAGGGCGACCACACCGGCCGTCCGTGCGTTGGTGATCCACGTCTTGCTGCCGTTGATGACGTATTCGGTGCCGGAGTGGGTCGCCACGGTGCGCATCGCCTGCAGGTCCGAACCGCCACCCGGTTCGGTGAGGGCCATGGCGGCTCGGAGCTCCCCAGCAGCCATCCTCGGCAGGTAGTCGGCTCTCTGTGCTTCCGTTCCGTAGTCCCGGATCAGCTTGGCGACCACCGTGTGGCCGCCCATCGCCCCGGCGAGACTCATCCAGCCGCGTGCCAGCTCCTCGGTCACCAGCGCAAAGCAAGGGGTGCTGATGCTCACCTCACCCCATGGCTCTGGGATGGTCAACCCGAAGATGCCGAGCTGTTTCATCTTCTCGATGAGCTGCTCGGGATAGGTGTTGCTGTGCTCCAATGCACGAGCGACCGGCTTCACGTCTCGGTCGACGAAGCTTCGGATGGTTTCCACGAACACTGCTTCTTCGTCACGCAGCTCCTCCACGGCAAGCTCCTTTCGCTGCCACCAACCGTCAGCGGTGAGCACAGCGTGGCTGGGGCACTTGACCAGGAGATCGTGTCCAGATCAAGCGACGCATCGAACAGACAGTCGGCGACCTTGCGCATCAGTTTCGCCCTGCCCACGGGCGAGCTTACTGCCAGCCGCAGCCGCAGCCGCAGCCGCAGCCGCAGCCGCAGCCATGGCCACAGGCGCAGCCACAGCTGCAGCCATACCACAACCACAGTTGTGGGCACAGCCGCAGCCACAGCCACAAGCACAGATGTCGTCAATGACCGCCGGCGAGGCGCCCTCGGAGACGAGATGGACAGCGTCGCTCAGGAGCTGATCGCTCCCACCTCGAGGAGCAGCAGGGTGCACCCACGGTCCAAATGGGGGCTTAGGCTGGGCGGCCATGACCGACGATGAGCTCCCCGCCTACCTGGACCGGCTGGGGCTGCCAGGCATCGTCGACGCCCACGTCCATTTCCTGCCCGACCGGGTCCAGCAGGCGGTGTGGCGGTGGTTCGACGGCCTGACCCCGCCCTGGCCGGTCACCTACCGACTCTCGGCCCGGGACCGGCTGGCCACCCTGGCCGCTCTCGGCGTGCGCCACCACACCGCACTGGCCTACGCGCACCGGCCCGGGATGCTGCGCTTCCTCAACGACCACACCCTGGGCCTCGCCGCCGGCCATGCGGCGGTGATCCCGACCTTCACCATCTTCCCCGAGGAAGCGGTGGCATCCGAGGTCACAAGGTGCCTGGGGATCGGCGGGCGCTGCGTCAAGGTCCATCTCCAAGTCGGGGCGTTCGACCCCATGGACCCCCTGCTCGAAGAGGCCTGGGCCCTGCTCGAGGAGGCGGCCACGCCGATCGTCATCCACGCCGGCGCCGTCGCCGACGGGTCGGGCAACGAGCAGTGGTGCGGTCCCGAACCGGTGCGGAGGCTGCTGGCCCGCTACCCGGCGCTGCGCCTGGTGATCGCCCACATGGGCGCCCCGGACGTCGCAGCGTTCATGGAGCTGGCCGACGAGCATCCCGGAGTGTGGTTCGACACCGCGATGGTGTTCTCCGAACCGCCCTACCTCTTCGATTATCCGGCCGGGCTGCTGGGCCGGGTGCAGCAGATGGGCGACCGCATCGTCTTCGGCTCCGACTTTCCGACGATCCCCCACCCCTTCGCCGCCCAGATCGCCGGACTGGACCGGCTTGGTCTCGGAGACGACTGGATGCGCCGGGTGCTGTGGGACAACGGCGTCCGGTTGTTCGGGCTTTAGCGCGACCCCTCTTCTCGATGAGCGAGCCGATGCCGGCGTCGACGCCCGCGCGCGGTGCTGTCATGCGGGTCGCCGTGCCGGGCGTGTTGATCCAGTTCGCCTTCGGGCTGAGCTTCGTATGGGGGGCGGTCGCTCCGGCGGTGAGCGCCAGTGCCCACTGGTCTTCTCTCGCTCTCGGCGCGGTGTTCAGTGCCGTCCCGCTCGGCTACGCGGCGGGCGTCGCGGTGGGTGGTTGGCTGGCCGAGCGGGTGTCACCCCGCCGGCTGTGCCTGGTAGCCCTCGGCGTGCTGGCGGGCAGCTTCATGATCGCATTCTCAGCGCCGAGCACCGTCAGCTTCGTCATCTGCTACTCCGGGTTGGGGCTCGGTGTCGCCGGCGGGATCGCCCTTGCCGGGACCTTGGCCGCCGCGTCCCAACTGCTCGGGCACCGGCTCGGTGGGCTGGCCGGGATGCTCACTGCGGCCTACGCAGGGGCGGCGATCGTCGAGGCACCGATTGCCTCCGGGATGCTGCACGTGCTCGGTTGGCTGGACGTGCTGCGGATCCTCGGTGGCTTCGACGTGCTGATGGTGGCGTTGGCCCTCCGCTGGCTGCCGGGGCTCGGCGCCGCCGGCGGGGCCCGGGCCGAGCCGAGCGACGTCTCCGCCTGGGCGCTGCTGCGGAGCCGGGGGCTCATCCTGGCCGGTGCCATCGAAGTGCTCGGCACCCCGGTGGGCGCTTACGCGCTGGCCCACCTGGCTGTGCTGGCCAAGCAGGGCGGTGCCTCTGGTGCGGTGGTGGCGCTCACCTGCCGGGTGCTGCCGTCCTCGAGCTGCTGGGCGGTCAGCGTGACCGTGACCAGGCAGTCCTCCTCGGCCACGTCCGCGGGGCAGGCGATCTGGCCGTTGGTGTTGGCATCGGAGACCTGACCGCGGATCCGCGCGGTGGACTCCAGCCCGGCGTTGTCGACCGGGGTGAGCACGAGGTCGCTGGTGACGGTGCGGCCGGGCCCGACGGTGAGCGAG
>JAJYSQ010000401.1 GCA_021793495.1 Actinomycetes bacterium | reverse complement strand
TTCGCCACCCCCACCATCCTCGGGGAGCTCAAGCGCCACTTCCGGGACACCGGGTGGGCGATCCACGTCCCGCGTCGGCTCCAGGAGCTCGGCATGGCGATGAGCGCAGCCACCAGCACGCTCACCCAGGACCTCGGTCGATCCCCCACGGTCGGCGAGCTGGCCGACCATCTCGGGGTCCGCGAGCGGGACGTGCTCGACGCGATCGAATCCGCTCGCGCCTACACGACCGCTTCGTTGGACTCGACGTCGACCTCCCTGGACGACGGCGGCGGCTCGCTGGCCGATACCGTTGGGGCCGAGGACCCCAGCCTGGACATCGTCGAGTACCGCGCCTCGCTGCGCCCCCTGCTCGCGACCCTGCCGGCCCGGGAGCGGCAGATCATCGTGCTCCGCTTCTTCCGAGGGTTGACCCAGTCACAGATCGCCGCGGAGGTGGGGCTGTCGCAGATGCACGTGTCTCGACTTCTGGCCCGCAGCCTCGGTCAGCTGCGCGCGGGGCTGGTCGCTGGCGGCTGACCCCGATGGTCGTGGGGGCTCAGCCCTGCTGGTCGGCGAAGATCGCCTGCGTGGTCGACGGCGCGAAGACGGCCACCAACCCGACCAGGGACCCGACGAGCAGCGGGATGCCGAGGTCGACACGGTGGCCCTCCAGCAGGCCGTACGCGACCGGCAGTGCCAGCAGGTGGGTCATCGAGGCCGGCGTACGGGCCCAGGTACGCAGCCGCATCAGGCCGCGCGCGACCACGAGCAGCGCCGTCCCGGTGACCAGCAACAATCCGGTCCCGAAGACGGCAGCCGTCGGGTTCGTGGCCCGGGCTACCACCAGCTCGACACCGAAGAAGACGCCGAACGCCACCACCACGACCCCGTCCAGGCCGGTCGCTGCCGCGGCTACCCACACCGACCGGGGAACGACCCGGCTCGCCGGGTCCGCGGCCTGGCCCGACCTCGTGGTCCCACCGCGGCCCCGACCTGCTGTGCTGCCCACCCCGGAAGGCTAGCCTGGAACGCATGCGGGTGCTGGTGGTACTCAACCCTCGGGCAACCTCGACGACACCGCGCACCCGGGAAGTCATCACCGCCGCCCTGGGATCCGGCCACGAGGTCCAGACGGTGGTGACCCAGGCCCGCGGGCACGCCCGGGACCTCGCTGCGCGTGCCACGAAGAGCGGCGTAGGGCTCGTGGTCGTGGTCGGTGGCGACGGCACGGTCAACGAGGTGGTCAACGGGCTGCTCACGGATGGACCCGCGCCCAGCGTCCCCATGATGGGACTGGTCCCCGGCGGTCATGCGAACGTGTTCGCCCGCGCCCTGGGTGTGCCCGCCGACCCCGTCGAGGCCACCGGAGCGCTGCTCGAGGCGCTGCGCGACCGACGGACCAGGAGTGTGGGACTCGGGCAGGCCGCCGACCGCTGGTTCGTGCTCAATGCGGGAATCGGCCTGGATGCCGCGGCGGTCGGTGCCGTCGAGCGGCGGCGTCGAGCCGGGGACCGGGCCAGCGCCGGACTCTATGTCCGCGCGGCGATCCGGGCCTACCGCCGCGACGTGGACCGGCGCCACCCGATGGTCAGCGTCGCCCGGCCCGGCGTCCCGGTGATCGACGGGCTGTTCATGGCTATCGTGGCCAACACCGCCCCCTGGACCTTCCTGGGACGACGGCCGGTGAACCCGACCCCGTCGGCATCCTTCGACACCGGCCTGGACCTGTTCGGCCTGCGACGTTTCGACCCGCTGACCACCGTGCACCACGTACGCCAGATCCTCACCCGCCGGTCCAGCCCTCCGGCGGGACGCGACGTGGTCTCCTTGCATGACCAGAGCGTGCTGCTGCTGACCTCCGCCGTCCCCCTGGAGGTGCAGGTTGACGGGGACTACCTCGGTCGCCGAGAGCAGGTGACCTTCCGCTCCGTGCCGCACGCCCTCCGCGTGGTCTGTTGAGCCTGGGTCACACCCTGGTCACCGGGGTGTGACCCACACGACACGCCAGTTTGAGAATTTTTTCACGAACCCCCTTGTCCTGGACGGTGCCGTTTGGCAGGCTCAAGAGGCACCGCGTGCGGGCCGACAGCATGGTCGACCCGCCGCGTCTTGGCGTTTGGTGTCGGTACTCGGTGGAGATGACCCACCGTGGGCCTCATGAGCGCACCGCCGCTCAACCGGCAAGGAACGCCCAGGACCGACAGTGCGTTGCACCTGCCGTACGTACCCGACCACAACAGCACGACCACTCATAGACGACCCACTCATACGAGAGCGCGCCGAGAGCCGACGCGTCAGACCATCTGAGCGCGGTAGCCCGACGGTGATGTCCGGGCGGTTGCCGCTGCGCTACATGCAGAGGAGCTGGACTACATGGACTGGCGCCACCGGGCCGCCTGTCGCGACGAGGACCCCGAGCTGTTCTTCCCGATCGGCAACACTGGTCCCGCCCTGGTGCAGATCGAGGAGGCCAAGGCCGTCTGCCGACGCTGCGAGGTTCGTGAGGAGTGCCTGGCCTGGGCCCTGGAGACCGGGCAGGACGCCGGTGTGTGGGGTGGGATGAGCGAGGACGAACGACGCGCGCTGAAGCGACGCGCGGCTCGCAACCGGGCCCGCAGCCTCTAGACCCCTATCTCCACCTCGATGGTGGCTCGTGTCCCTCGACCATCGGCGGAGGACAGCGTCAGCCGACCGCCGAGCTCGATCTCCACGAGGCTGCGCACGATCTGAAGTCCCAGCCTGGCCGAACCAGTCAGGTCGAACTCCGGCGGCAGGCCCCGGCCGTCGTCCACGACATCG
>JAJYSQ010000002.1 GCA_021793495.1 Actinomycetes bacterium | reverse complement strand
CTGTTTGTAGGAGTTTCTCTTGGGGGGGTTGCGTGGGGAGAGAATTTCTCATTACTATCCGGACAAACGATTCACCAGACGATGCGGTCCTTTGGCGCACAGTTGGCCACCAACGGCGGCAGCGGCCACGGCCCATCAACCAACGAGAGGACTTGGCGACGGTGCAGACCAGGAACTGGGGTGAGAGATGACGCAGGCGCCCCCGCTGCCCGCTGTGGCAGCACCTCCGGAACCAGTCAGGCCCGTGCCGAGCACGGACAGGAACCCGATGGCGCTCATCCCGACCCGGATCGACTGCGCCGTTGTGGCTCAGTGGGTCGGAGTGCGTTGATGACGACCGACTCGCCCTCGACCGTCAAGCCTGTGAAGTCGCCGGGAGGCGACGCATCCGCTTCTCGTCCTGGGAAGGCGCAACGTGCCCGAGCTAACCCGCTGCGGTTCCTCTCCCGTCGGTTGGGCTTCTACCTGTTCACCGCCTGGGCTGCCATCACCCTGAACTTCCTGATTCCCAGGTTCGTCCCCGGCGACCCGGCCCAGGACCTCCTGCAGAATCTTCGGCAGCAGACCGGGCAGACGCCGACGCCGGACCAGATCGCGGCGATCCAGACCTTCTACGGTGACCCGAGCGAGAATCTCCTGGGGCAGTACCTGCAGTACTGGGTCGACATCGCCAACTTCCGGTTCGGCACGTCGTTGAGCGAGTTTCCGACGCCGGTCTCCGAGCTGGTCGGACAGGCGCTGCCGTGGACCGTGCTCCTGGTGGGTGCGACCACGCTCGTCTCGTGGGTGATCGGAACCTTCCTCGGGGCGTGGATCGGGGCGCGACCGGGGAGCCGGATCGACACGATCTTCACCCCTGTCACCACGTTCTTGCACTCGGTCCCACCGTTCTGGCTGGCGCTCCTGGCGCTGTGGTACTTCGGCTTCGTCCTGGGGTGGTTTCCACTCTCCGGCGGATACGACTCCTCGGTACCGTTCCAGATCAACAACATCTTCTTTCTGTTGTCTGTCCTGAAGTACGGGGCTCTTCCAGCCATCACGTTGATCTTCGTCGGATTCAACGGCTGGTTCTTCTCCATGCGTAATGTCATGGTGACCACAGTGGCCGAGGACTACGTGCTGCTGGCGCATGCCAAGGGGCTGTCCAGCAGGCGGGTGCTGCTCAAATATGCCGCACGCAACGCATTGCTACCGAATGTGACGGGTCTGGCACTGTCCATCGGTGGGGTGATCAGCGGTGTGCTGCTGACCGAGATCGTGTTCACCTATCCCGGTATGGGATTCCTGCTGCTGAAGGCGATCGGTGCCCACGACTTCCCGGTCATGCAGACGGTGTTCCTGATGATCACCCTCACCACGCTGGCTGCCAACTTCATCGCGGACTCGTTGTACGTGCTGCTCGATCCGCGCACCAGGGAGAGTGCCTGAGATGTCGATGAGACGCCTGCTGCGATCAGGTCGCGTCCGTGCTGGTCTGATCATTCTCGCCGTGTTCCTGGTGGTGGCGCTGTTCGGGCCCTGGTTCGTCGACCACGTCCTGGGCATGCCCGCCGAGGCGATCGACTACGACGCTCTGCACCAGCCCCCGGGTGGGCGGCACCCGCTCGGGACGACCAACAATGGCCAGGATGTGCTCTCCCAGGTCATCGTGGGTGCCCGCAGCAGTGTCGCTGTCGGCGTCACCTCGGCGGTGCTGGCAACGGTGCTGGCCATCCTGGTCGGGGTCACCGGCGGGTTCTTGGGCGGCCGCACCGACCAGCTGCTGACGATGTTCACCAACCTGTTCATCACCATGCCGAGCTTCGCCCTGATCCTGATCGTGGCTGGCTACGTCCAGGGCGTGACGTGGATGGTGGTGGCGTTCCTCATCGGCATCTTCGAGTGGCCCGGGGGCGCGCGCTACCTGCGCTCGCAGACCCTGTCCTTGCGCACCAGGGACTTCGCCCTCGCGATGCGTGTCTTGGGCGAGACGCGCAGCCGGCTGATCTTCTCCGAGATCCTGCCGCACCTGACCGGGATCATCTCGGCCCTGTTCCTCCGCGCGATGGTCGCGGGAATCATGGCAGAAGCGGGCCTGGCATTCCTCGGTATCAGTGCTGACACCATCAGCTGGGGAACGATGATCGAGGACTCCCGCAACCAGTCCGCGATCCGGCTCGGATATTGGTGGTGGTACCTGCCGCCTGGCTTGTGCCTCGCACTCATCGGCACCGCAACAGCGCTGATCAACTTCGGTATCGATGAGCTGAGCAATCCGCGCTTGCAGGGCAAGGAGCGCAAGCTCGTCCGCAAGTTCGACAAGGCGCGCCGTAGAGCGCACCTCAAGAAGACCGAGGCAGCTGCCCAGAAGGACGCCGCAGGAAGAGTGATGGTCGGATGAGTGCACCACTGATCGAGAGCCCTGGGTCTGCTGACGATCGACAGCGCCCGGCACGCCGCCGTGGTGGGCCGGTGCTGGAGGTCAGCGGGCTGACGGTCGACTACCTGACCGCCAACGGGCCCGTCCGCTCCTGCAACGGAGTTGATCTGACGGTGCACGAACGGGAGATCGTCGGCATCGCGGGTGAGTCGGGTTCGGGCAAGTCCACCCTGATCACTGCGCTGACCCGGCTCCAACGCCCACCAGCGGTCACGACGGCAGGCTCCATCCTCTACCACTCGCCCGGCCACGAGCCGGTCGAGCTCACCACGATGACCGATGGTGAGCTCCGGCGTCTGCGCTGGAACGAGATCGCGATCGTCATGCAGTCGGCCATGGACTGCATGAACCCCGTGATGCGTCTGGGCGACCAGTTCGCTGACACGTTGCGCGCACACCGGCCCGGGATCCGGCGGCAGGCAGTCAAGGAACGCACCGCCGAGCTGCTGCAGCTGGTCGGGGTGCCCGCCGATCGCGCGCGTAGCTATCCGCACCAGCTGTCGGGCGGGATGCGGCAGCGTTCGCTCATCGCCCTGGCGCTGGCCTGCGATCCGCGTGTGGTCGTCATGGACGAGCCCACCACAGCCGTTGACGTCGTGATGCAGCGGCAGATCCTCACGCAGCTGCTCAGCCTGCAGGACCGGCTCGGATTTGCGGTCGTCTTCGTCACCCACGACCTGTCGTTGCTGGTGCAGCTCGCGGACCGGATCGCGATCATGTATGCGGGCAGGATCGTCGAGGAAGCCGTCTCCGACCAGATCTATCGCAACCCGTTCCATCCGTACACGAGAGGGCTCCGGGACGCCTTCCCCTCACTGCACGCGCCGATGGGAGAGCTGTCCGGCATCTCCGGGAACCCGCCGGACCTGAGGAACCCTCCGTCCGGCTGCCCCTTCCATCCGCGCTGTCCTCAGCGGCTCGAGCAGTGCGACTCGGTCCTACCTGAGCTGTTGCCCATCGATGGCCGGCGGGTGGCCTGCCATCTGCACACCACCCCGCAGGAGGAGATCAGCCGATGAGTCCGACGCAGTCGTCAGCGGCAGACGTGGTGCTGGAGGCCGATCACGTCACCAAGCACTTCGAGATCAGCGGTGGGTTGGGCCGTGACACAACGATCCACGCCGTCGAGGACGCAACGCTCCAGCTGCGCCGGGGGCAGATCGTGGCGCTGGTGGGGGAGTCGGGGAGCGGCAAGACCACGCTGGCCAGGCTCCTGGCGCAGTTCTACCCGCTCACCTCAGGGCAGATCCGGCTGGACGGTGAACCCGTCCGGACCAAGCACGAGTTCGCTGACCGGGAGTACTACAGCCGAGTCCAGCTGATCTTCCAAGACCCGTTCGGTGCCCTGAACCCGCAGAAGTCGGTCCGGCACGCTCTCGAACGAGCGCTCAAGCTGCACCACACGTTCAACGGCCGTGAGGAGCTCGAGCAGCGCATGCTCGAGCTGATGGAACGGGTCAACCTCACCCCGGCCGCGGACCTGATCGACGCCTACCCGCACCAGCTGTCCGGTGGACAGCGCCAGCGGTTGGTGATCGCGAGGGCGCTGGCGGTCGACCCCGAGGTGTTGTTGGCCGATGAGCCGATCTCGATGCTGGACGTCTCCATCCGGCTCGACATCCTGAACCTGCTCCGTCGTCTCCGCGACGAAGAGGATCTCGCCATGCTCTACATCACCCACGACATCGCCAGCGCCCGCTACCTGGCGAACACGGTGCAGGTGATGTACGCCGGGCAGACCGTCGAAGGTGGTCCGGTCGAGTCGGTGATCCAAGACCCACAGCACCCGTACACCAAGCTGCTGATCGATGCTTCGCCCGATCCCGAGTCCGCACTGAGTGCGGAGGGATCGGGTGATCTGGGTGAGCCGCCGAACCTTGCCGATCCGCCGGCCGGTTGCCGGTTCCACCTGCGTTGCCCATTCGCGATGGACATCTGCAAGACCGAGTTTCCCAAGCGTTCCGAGCTAGGGAACGGGCACTGGACCCATTGCTGGCTCCATGCAGAGCGCCCGCAGCCCACGACTGAGTCCTAGGAGAACACCTATGAAGAAGCGAATCATCGCCGCCGCCCTGGCGCTCGCCCTGAGCGCCAGCGCAGCCGCCTGTTCGACCGAACGCACCCGTGAGACGGATGCTGACACGGTCGACACGGTCACCCTCGCGATGGGTGGGGCGACCTCGTATGTGCAGAACTTCAACCCGTTCTCGCCGGCGGCGAACAAGAGCCCGTTGATGAACCTCGTCTACGAGCCGCTGGTGCGTGTCAACCGGGCTGATGCGATGAAGGTCGAGCCCTGGCTGGCCGAGTCTTTCGACTTCTCTGAGGACGGCAGGACGCTGACGTTCAACCTTCGCCAGGACGTGACCTGGAGCGATGGTGAGCCGTTCACGTCTGAAGACGTCAAGTACACCCTGGAGCTGCCGACGACGGTCGAGGGACTGGCCGTTGCCCCGATCCCCGATCTCGACTCCATCGAGACGCCCGATGAGCACACGGTCATCGTCCACTACTCCGAGCCGCAGTACCACGACCTGGCGAACTACGGACAGATTCCTCGTGCCATCGTGCCGAAGCATGTGTGGGAGGAGGAGGACCCGGTGCAGTGGACCAACGAGGATCCGGTCTCTACCGGGGCCTTCACCCTGGACTCCTTCAGTCCCCAGCTCATCAGGTTCGAGGTTCGCGACTCGTACTGGAACGGGGAGTTCAACGGGGTGGAGTATGTGCAGGTCAAGCCGTTCGCCTCTGACGACTCAGGGAAGCAGATGATCCTCAAGAACGAGGCGGACTGGGCTGGTATGTCGTGGCAGAACTATGAGGACAACTTCGTTGGTTCCGACCCCGAGCACAACCACTACTGGGTGTATCCGGCCGGATTCTCGACCGGGATGCTCTTCAACATGCAAGAGGGGCCGACCACAGATGTGCATGTCCGCAGAGCCCTGTACGCCGCGATCGACAGCGACCAGCTCTCCCTGTTGAACAACGTGGGCACCGCGTCGGCCAACCCGACCGGCCTGGACGGTGACACCTGGGGGTCCCTGCTCCCTGATGATCTTGCCGACGTGCGCCACGAGCAGGATGCCGAGCTGGCCGTTGCTGAGCTCGAAGCCAGTGGCTACACGGTCGAGGACGGCAACCTGACGAAGGACGGCGAGAGCTACCCGCTGACGTTGACCACCAACTCAGACGACAACGGCTGGAACCTGTTCGGTCCTGCGATGCAGGACCAGTGGAACGAGGTGCTCGGACTGGACGTGGAGATCGACTCGATCCCGGGACAGCAGTGGCAGCGCGACCTGAACAACGGCGAGTTCCAGATGATCCAGCAGTACCTGCTCAGCGGGGATGACGTGTGGGCGAGCCTGAACGCCCAGCTGAACAGCAGCTTCGTGGAGCCGATCGGAACGGCCGCCATCGCGAACCAGGGCCGGTACGAGAACGAGACGGTCGATCAGCTGCTCGATGACATGTCGCAGACGCTGGACGAAGCGGAGCTGAGGGAGGACGTCGCCGAGGTCGCGAACATCATCGTCGACGAGGTGCCGTTTGCGCCGCTGCACTCAGCAGCCTATTTCGTCGATGTGAACTCGACGCAGTGGTCTGGCTGGCCGGACCCGGAGAGCGCCACCTACATCCCGCACATCACCCAACCGGTGGACGCCACGATCACGATCCAGAACTTGACACCAACTGAAGGTCAGTAGCCACCGGGCTGCGAGTCGGAAGAGAGGGGTATGACGATGGCGACGGAGGTTTCGGGAGCCGGTGGTCGGGCGACCATGACCCGACGTGGAGTGCTCGCTGCGGGCGCGGCAACATGGGCGGGATCGGTCGCGTTCTCAGGCACCGGGGCGATGGCTGCAGAGCCAGGGTCGGACGACTACGTCCCGCCGTGGGAGGAGCACGGGCCGGTCCAGGTGACCGAGGACGGTCGATTCTTCCAGCACGAGGACGGCACACCGTTCTTCTGGCTGGCGGATACGCCGTGGTTGCTGCACAAGCTGTCCGCAGACGAGCTGCACACCTATTTCAGCGACCGTCATGACAAGGGCTTCAATGTCGCCCTTCTCCAGGTGGTCCCAGCGAGTCTTGCGTTCAAGAACTACTACGGCGAGACACCCTTCATCGACGAGGACATGGCTCAGCCCAACGAGCCCTACTGGGAACATGTCGACACGATGGTGGAGGTGGCAGGGCAGTACGGCATCTACATGGGTCTGGATGCCGTCTGGAACGCCGTCGTCAAGGGCGGATCCCTGAGCGTCGCCGGTGCAGAGCGCTACGGGCGCTGGATCGCCGAACGCTACCGGGCGCACCCGAACATCGTCTGGCTGATCGGCGGTGACTCGATCGCGCACGAGCGGCTGGAGGTGTGGACGACGTTGGCGCAGGCAGTGCGGGAACGGGACCCGGACCACCTGATGACGTTCCACCCGTTCGGGCGCTATTCGTCGGCGACCTGGTTCCACCAGGCCGACTGGCTGGACTTCAACATGTTTCAGTCCGGCCACCGGACCTATGCCCAGGCGTTCGAGGAGATCGGCACCGAGGAGACGGGAGTTCAGCTGCCGACGCTGTGGAAGGGCGAGGACAACTGGAAGCTCGTGCTCGAAGACTTCAAGCTGTGGCCGCCCAAACCGACACTGGACGGCGAGCCGAGCTACGAACGTGTCCCGCAGGGCCTGCATGACACCGATCAGCCGTTCTGGAAGCCCAAGGACGTGCGACGGTACGCCTACTGGGCGGTCTTCGCCGGCGCCTGCGGACACTCGTACGGCAACGGTGCTGTGATGCCGATGCACGTCGAGTCTGACGGGCCGGTGAATGGGTACGGGGTACGCAAGTACTGGTATGAGGCGCTGGATGATCCCGGCGCTCGTCAGCTCCAGCACCTGAAGAACCTGGTGTTGTCCCGCCCGTACTACAGCCGCATCTACGACCCGTCGATCGTGTCCGGTGACGCCGGCTGGCGCTACGACCGGATCCTGACTACCCGAGGCGACGCGTACCTCTTCGCCTACAGCTATACCGGACGTCCGTTCTCGCTCGAGATGGGACACATCTCTGGTACCCGGGTGAAGGTGTGGTGGTACAACACCCGAAACGGGAACTCGCGGGCCGCCGGGACCAGGACCAACCGAGGCGTGCAGACCTTCGACCCACCGGGGGCCATCGAGGAGGGAAACGACTGGGTGCTCGTCCTGGACGACACCGACATGGGCTTCGACAAGCCTGGCACCAGTCCCGCTCCGTGGAACTGACTGAGGCCGCCACCAGCAGACGCACCGGTGGCAGCGGTACGTCAGCTGGAGGCGGTCCGGACGTGGGCTGCAGCACGGGCCGCTGTTCGCGGCAGCCTCGCTCAACGTGTTCGGGACAGTGATCGTGTTCCTGTTCTTCAGCCAGAAGATCATGAAAGGACTGGCTTCCGGTGCAGTCAAGGGTTGAGGCGCTGCTGGCGCCCTCCGTCGTCACGCTGGGCACCTCCGGACTGGGGGACCGGCCCGATGCTGTCGCCACAGCGCGATCGTTGCTGACCTCCCAGCACCGGCTGGTCGACACCTCGAACGCCTATGACGAGGGACGCAGCGAGCAGGTGCTCGGGCAGGCCATCGCCGACCTGGGTGGGCTGCCGGAAGGCGTCCAGGTGATCTCCAAGGCGGACCGCGACCTGGCCACCGGCGTCTTCGACCGGGACCGGGTGCTGCGTTCCTTCGAGGAGTCCACCTCCCGCCTCGGCCTGGACACCCTGCCGCTCTACCAGCTGCACGACCCGTACACGATCACGTTCGAGGAGGCGATGGCGCCCGGTGGCGCCGTCCAGGGCCTGGTGGAGCTGCGCGAGCAGGGCGCCGTGGGCGCGATCGGCGTGGCCGCAGGGCCCTCGAGCCTGATCCGGCAGTACGTGCAGACCGACGTCTTCGACGCAGTGCTCAGCCACAACCGGTACACGCTCGTGGACTCCTCCGCAGCAGACCTGTTCGAGGCAGCCCGTCGGCGGGACATGGTGGTGTTCAACGCTGCGCCCTACGGCGGGGGTCTGCTCGCCGCCGCAGAGCGGGCCGGCGCGGACGCCCGCTACGCCTACCGGCCGGCACCGGAGGAGCTGCTCGACTGGGTCCACCGGGCCAGCAGGGTCTGCGCCCGGCACGGTGTGTCGCTCGCCGCCGTGGCGCTCGCGTTCTCCACCCGGTCGCAGGTCGTCTCCTCCACGGTGGTGGGCGCCGGCACCGCGGCCCGGTTGGCCGAGCTGGACGCACTGCTGGCCGTGGAGACCCCCGCCGAGGTCTGGCCCGAGCTGGAGAGCCTCGGCACGCCACCCACGACCGTGACCGACTGACCCGCACGACGGGTGACCGACCGACCCGAACCATGGGTGACCGACGACCCTGAACGACGATTGGACTCGAGCTCATTGCAGTACTACGACGATCCGGTGCCCGGAGCCGGTCGCCGGCGCCCGCGCGCGGACTTCACCTCGGACGCCAACCGGCTGAGCCTGAACGGAGACTGGGCGTTCGAGCTGGTCCCGACCGCCGCCGGCACCGGGCCTCAGTTCCCCGACCCCGACCTGGACGACTCCACCTGGGGGCGGATCGACGTCCCGTCGCACTGGGTGCTGCGCGGCCACGACGTCCCCCGCTACACCAACACCGCCTTCCCGTTCCCGATCGATCCGCCCTACACCCCCACGGACAACCCCACCGGGGACTACCGGCGCACCTTCGACCTTCCGGCAGGGTGGCGCACCACCGGCAGTGTGCTGCGCTTCCAGGGTGTGGACTCCTGTGCCCAGGTGTGGCTGAACGGTACAGAGCTCGGTCACTCCAAGGGCAGCCGGCTGCCGTTCGAGCTGGACGTGGGCGACGTGCTCCGGCAGCGCGGCAACGTGCTCTGCGTGCGGGTGCACCGCTGGTCCTCCGGCAGCTACCTGGAGGACCAGGACATGTGGTGGCTGCCCGGGATCTTCCGGGACGTGGAGCTGCTGGAGCGGCCTGAGGGGGCGCTGGACGACCTGTTCGTCCACGCCGACTACGACCACCACACCGGCGCAGGCACCCTCCGCGTGGAGACCACCGGACCGACCGGTGCTGCGCTGCAGGGCCGGGTGAGCATCCCGGAGCTCGACCTCGTCGACGTGCCCACCGGCACCGAGCACCGGATCGAGACCGTGCAGCCGTGGAGCGCCGAGGTGCCCCGGCTCTACCGCGGTACCGTGCAGGTCGGCCAGGAGACGGTCGACCTGGCAGTGGGCTTTCGCACCGTCAGCGTGGCCGACGGTGTGCTGCGGGTGAACGGTCGACGTATCCACCTGCGCGGGGTGAACCGGCACGAGCACGACCCGGACCACGGCCGGGCGCTCAGCCCGGAGACGATGCGCCAGGACATCCTGCTGATGAAGCAGCACAACATCAACGCGGTACGCACTGCGCACTACCCGCCGCACCCGGAGTTCCTCCGGCTGTGCGACGAGCTCGGCCTGTGGGTCGTGGACGAGGGCGACCTGGAGACGCACGGGTTCATCTACGCCGGTTGGGAGGGCAACCCGGTGGACGACCCGGCCTGGGAGCCGGCGCTGCTGGACCGCACCGCCCGGATGGTGGAACGGGACAAGAACCACCCGTCGGTGATCATCTGGTCCCTGGCGAACGAGAGCGAGGGCGGGAGCGGCTTCGTGGCCATCGAGCGCTGGATCCGTGAGCGGGACCCGAGCCGACCGCTGCACTACGAGCGCGACCGCACCTACGCCCAGTCCGACTTCTACTCGCTGATGTACCCGTCCCTGGACGATCTGCAGGCGATCGCACAGCGCACCGAGGCGCCCTCGGAGGCGTTGGCCGACCAGCCGGAGCTGGAAGAACGCCGGCGCGCCTTGCCGTTCCTGCTCTGCGAGTACGCGCACGCGATGGGCAACGGGCCCGGGTCCCTGGCGGACTACCAGGAGATCCTGGAGTCCTCCGACCGGATGGCCGGAGCGTTCGTGTGGGAGTGGATCGACCACGGCATCCGCCGCACCGAACCGGACGGCAGCGACGGCTTCTGGCACGGCGGCCGGTTCGACTACCGCCCCAACGGGGGCAGCTACTGCCTCGATGGTCTGGTGCGCCCGGACCGGGTCCCCTCACCCGGCCTGCTCGAGCTGGCGAAGGTGATCGAGCCGGTCCGTATCGACATCGATGACCAGCGGGTGCTGGTGCGCAACGCCTACGACGTGCTCGACACTGCGCACCTGGACTTCTCCTGGGAGCTCAGCCAGGACGGACAGGTGCTGGCCACCGGGCTGCTGGAGGTGCCCGTGACCGACGCCGGCGACCAGGTGCGCGTGCCGTTGCCCGACCTGCCGGACGTCGCCGAGGATGCCGGAGAGGTGTGGTTGACAGTCTCCGCTCGGCTGGCCGAACCGGCCCCGTGGGCAGCGGCCGGCCACGAGGTGGCCTGGGGTCAGGGGCGACTCGACCCGGTGACCGAGCCAGCGAGCCAGCCGACCACCCCACCCGCAGCCCAGCCGCCCGGTGCCGACCCCGCCCCGGCCGGCGAGGTGCGCATCGGGCCGGCAGTGCTGGACGCGGCCACGGGGACCCTGCGGGACCTGGGCGGCCTGGCCGTGCAGGGCTTCGGTGTGCACATCTGGCGAGCACCCACCGAGAACGACCGAGGCCAGGGAGAGCTGAACAACCTGGCCGAGGGCTGGCGCGCCGTCGGACTGGACCAGATGCGCCACCGGGTCACCGACGTGCGACCCACCGCAGGCGGACTGCAGGTCAGCGCGCGGATGGCGCCGCCGACCCAGTCCTTCGGCCTGGACGTGGTCTACACCTGGACCGAGACCACGCAGGTGGGAGCGCCCGCTGCCCGGTTGCAGGTGGACGTCACACCGTACGGGCCGTGGCGGGACACCCCGATCGGGCACCACCACCTCACCCTGCCCCGGCTCGGGGTGCGGCTGGAGCTGCCTGCCGAGCTGGACCGGGTCACCTGGTTCGGGCTCGGCCCGGGGGAGAGCTACCGGGACAGCCACGCTGCCACCCGGGTGGGCCGGTACCAGAGCCGGATCGACGACCTCGACTTCCGCTACGTCGTGCCGCAGGAGGCCGGAAACCGGCACCGCACCCGCTGGCTGGAGCTGGCCGGCGGCTCCTTGCCGGCACTGCGGGTGCAGGGCGACCCGACCATCGACTTCAGCGCGCGCCGGTGGTCCGACGAAGCCCTCGAAGAAGCGATCGCCGCCTTCGAGCTGCACCCTGAGGACCGCATCTACCTGCACCTGGACCATGCGCAGCACGGGCTGGGCAGCTCCTCCTGCGGACCGGCCACCCCGGCCCGTTACCGCATCACCCCGGAACCGACCACGTTCGCGGTGGTGTTCACCACCGCTGAGACCGATCACGAGCAAGAGAAGAGTGACCGATGACCAGCCTCGAGCCCTATGCCCTGCGTGTCGAGCACCTCGCCACCCCCTTGGGGTTGGACGAGGAGCGTCCGCGGTTCGCCTGGCGACTGCGCAGCCTACGAAACGGTGCCCGGCAGAGTGCCTACCGCCTGGTGGTCACTGCCGGGCAGCAGACCTGGGACACCGGCAAGGTGGCCTCGGCGGAGCAGCTGGAGATCTGCTACGCGGGCCCCGCGCTGCAGCCCTACACCCGCTACGAGTGGGCGCTGGAGGTGTGGGACGAGCAGGACCAGCCCACCCAGCCCACCCGGTCCTGGTTCGAGACCGGTCGGCTGGACCGCCCGTGGGAGGCTCGTTGGATCGGCAGGGACAGCCGGGACCGGTCCGCGTTCCTGGCGCCGGTGGACGACGACCTTACCTGGAACAGCCGTCCGCTGAACCCGCCGTCGCTGCTGCGCACCACCTTCACCCCGCGCCGACAGGTCGTCTCCGCCCGGTTGCACATCACCGCTCGGGGCCTGTACGAGGCACAGCTGAACGGCCAGCCGGTCGGGGACAGCACACTGAACCCGGGCTGGACCGACTACCGGCGCCGCATCCACTACCAGACCTACGACGTGACCACCGCCGTCCAGGCCGGGGAGAACGTGCTGGCCGTGGTGCTCGCGGACGGCTGGTGGAGCGGCTTCGTCGGCTACGACCCGCGCAACGCCGGCCGGCTCTACGGGGACGCCCCGGCACTGCTGGCCGAGCTGCACCTGGTCGCCGCGGACGGCGCCACCGAGGTGATCTGCACCGACGACACCTGGCGGGAGTCCGCCGGCGAGTGGCTCTATGCGGACCTGCTGATGGGCGAGGGGGTGGATGCCCGGCAGCGGCCGGTCGGCTGGGAGCTGGGCGGCTTCGACGACTCCGGCTGGCGCCGCGCCCGGGCGCTAGGTGATGACACCGCCACGGTGACCGGCTCCACCGCGCCGCCGGTGCGCACCGTCGCCGAGCTCACCCCGGCGCAGATCCTGCCCGAACCCGGGTCGGACGCCTGGCTGGTGGACTTCGGCCAGAACCTGGTCGGCCACGTGCGGCTGCGGCTGCACCAGCCGGAGGCGGGCCAGCTGGTCGAGCTCACCCACGGCGAGACCCTGGACGCCGACGGCCGCCTGTACACCGAGAACCTCCGCCGCGCCGAGGCCCGCGACCTGTACTACCCGCGCGGTGCGGCCACCGAGGTGTTCGAACCACGGTTCACCTTCCACGGCTTCCGGTACGTGCGGATCGCCGGGCTGGACCAGGCGCCGGCGGCCGAGGACGTCACCGCGATGGTGGTCAGCAGCGACCTGGAGACCACCGGCAGCTTCGACTGCGACAACCCGGACGTGCTGCAGATCGTCTCCAACACCCGGTGGAGCCAGCGGGGCAACTTCCTGTCCATCCCCACCGACTGCCCGCAGCGCGACGAGCGGCTCGGCTGGCTCGCCGACGCCCAGGTGTTCCTGCCCACCTCGGCGCGGCTGTGCGACGTGTCCGCGTTCTTCGCCAGCTGGATGGTGGACGTGGTCGGCGGACAGAGCACCGACGGCGCGTTCGGCGACATCGCCCCCGCCGGGCCGTGGATGGGTGAGGGGGCACCCGCCTGGGGTGATGCCGGGGTGATCATCCCGATGGCGCTGTTCGACCTGTATGGCGACCGCCGCCAGCTGCAGCGCAGCTTCCCGGCGATGGTCCGCTGGGTGGAGCACGTGCGCCGGGCGAACCCGGACCTGATCTGGCGCAAGCGGGTCGGGTCGAACTACGGCGACTGGCTGCACGTGGGTCCGGAGACCGACCGTGCCGTGCTGGCCACCGCCTACTTCGCGAACTCCGCCTCCCTGGTGGCGCGTGCCGCCGCCATCCTCGGCCACGCGGGCGAGGAGGCGGAGTACACGGCGCTCGCGGACCAGATCCGCGCTGCGTTCAACCGCGAGTTCGTCGACGGTACGGTGATCACCTCGGACACCCAGACCTGCTACCTGCTCGCCCTGGACTACGACCTGCTGCCGGCCGAGGCGGTGCCGGCAGCGGTGGCGCGACTGGTCGAGCTGGTCCGGGAGGCGGGCAACCGACTGACCACCGGGTTCGTCGGCGTCTCCAAGATCTGCCGGGTGCTCAGCGAGCACGGGCAGGACGACCTGGCGCACGCGCTGCTGGTGCAGGAGGAGTACCCGAGCTGGCTGTTCCCGATCCGGCACGGGGCCACCACCATCTGGGAACGCTGGGACGGGTGGACCCCCGAGGGCGGGTTCCAGTCGGTGACGATGAACTCCTTCAACCACTACAGCCTGGGCGCGGTGGTGGACTGGATCTACGCCTGCCTCGGTGGGATCGACCAAGCCCCCGGGTCGACGGCGTACCGTGAGGTGCTCATCCGGCCTCGCCCGGGTGCTGGGGTCAGCCGGGCCTCGGCGGCGGTGGAGACCCCGCTGGGCCGGGTGGCCACCAGCTGGCAGCTCACCGGGGAGACCTTCACCCTGGACGTGGAGATCCCGCCGGGTACCGAGGCGGTGCTGTCCCTGCCGACCACGGACGCCGACTCGGTCACCGGTCTGGACAGCGAGCTCAGCACCGCTGCGGACGGCAGCGTGCAGGCCCGGATCGGCAGCGGCCGGCACCAGGTCACCGCCACCCACCAGCCGGCCCAGGCCCTGGTCGCCTAGGCCGCCAGCCAGCCCCGCCGGGGGTGTGGTTGACGTCGGTTATCAGCACATAACCGACGTCAACCACACCATCGAGCAGGGGCGGGGCTGGGTGGGTGCGGATCCGGGGTGGGGCTGGGTGGGGCGGGTCAGGGGAGCAGGCTGGCCGCGCGGCGCACGCCGAGCTCGGGGCTGGTCAGGACCGGGGTGTCGGTCTGCACCGCCTCGGCGGCACTGGCCATCGAGGCCTGGGCGAGCACCACCACGTCCACCTGTGCGGCCTGGGTGGTGATCGCCTCGGCCACCAGTGCGTCGTGCCGGTCCCGGTCGCCGCTGCTCACCGCCTCGAAGGCGCCCTCGATGAGCACCTCCTGCACCTCGACCTGCCGACCGGCGGCCTCGGCCCGCTCGCGCAGCAGCGCCACAGTGGGCGCGAGCGTGGTCGGCAGCGTGGCCAGCACTGCGACCCGCTCGCCGGAACGCACCGCCTCGTCGGCCATCGCCTCGTCGATGCGCAGCACCGGGATGCCGAGCTCGTCCTGCAGCCCGGCCGCGTACCCGGAGATCGAGGAGCAGCTGAACATCACCGCGTCCGCCCCGCCCTGCTGGGCTGCGTGCACCAGGTCGCGCAGCCGCTGGCGCACCCCGGTGCCCTCGGCGTCCCGGCCCAGGTCGGCGACGATCTTGTCGTCGAGCAGGTGGTGGGTCTCCACCCCGGGCAGGTAGGTGCTGGCAAGCGTGGTGATCGTGGGGATCACCACAGCGCCGGTGTGGATGAAGGCCAGGCGGGTCATACGTCTCCTCCGGTCTCTCGGGCGGACCGGAGCAACGGCAGCCAGACCGTCATCTCCCCGGGTCCGCGGTTCGCCCAGTGCGCGTAGGGCACGAGCAGCAGGTCGATCTCGGTGCCGGGCTCGTCCAC
>JAJYSQ010000400.1 GCA_021793495.1 Actinomycetes bacterium | reverse complement strand
GGCCATGACCCCGCCGACCAGGAACGTGATCATGACGATCCGGTCGATGTCGACGCCCATCAGCACGGCGCTCTCCGGGTCCTGGGAGGTCGCGCGCATCCCCCGGCCGAGCTTGGTGCCGTTCACGAACCGGTCCAGCGCGATCATCATCACCACGGCGGCGGCCACGACCACCACCTTGTCGGTACGCACCTGCCCGTCGCCGATGGTGAACAGCGTCGATTTCTCCAGGATCCTCGGCGAGGTGAGGTTGTCCCGGCCGAACCGCAGCGCGAACACCTCCTGGAGGAACAGCGAGGCGCCGATCGCGGAGATCAGTGCAGCGAGCTGGGTCGCGCCGTGCCGGCGCAACGGCCGGTACGCCACGCGTTCCAGGACGACTGCCGAGACCCCCGAGGCCGCCGCCCCGGCCAGCCCGGCCATGACCAGGGTGCCGACCAGGACCACGCCGGTCAGCGCCGAGGCACCGCCCATGAGGTCGAACACCCCGATCGAGGCGAATGTACCGATCATGAAGATCTCGGAGTGCGCGAAGTTGATCAGTCGCATCACCCCGTACACCATTGTTTATCCGAGGGCCACGAGGGCGTAGATCGCCCCCACGGTCACCCCGTCGATCGTCGAACCCCAGAACTGCGAGACAAAGCTGTGGATCACGAGGTCACGGCTTCCTTCGGTCGCGCGTGATCCGCGGCGGACTGCCGGACACTCAGGCGGCGGGCTTGGCAGTCGTGTAGTTCCCGAGGTCGCTGAACTTCCCTCCGACCACCTCGTAGACGAACACCGAGCCGCCCCCGGCCAGCTCCCCGGTGGAGCTGAACTTGATGGGCTTGGACACTCCCTGGAAGTCCTCCGTCGCCAGGAACGCGTTGATGTCCGGCCCGGTCTTCTTGCCCGCCTCGATCGCCATCAGAAACGCGGTGGCCGCGTCGTACCCCTCCGCCGAGTAGGTGGCCGGGTCGGCGCCGTACGCCGCCTTGTACGCGGCGTTGAACGCCACCACCGGAGCAGCCGTGGACGCGGTGGTCAACGCACAGGTGCAGGAGACGAACGCCCCCTGAGCGGCCGGACCGGCACCGCCGATGAACTTCTGGTCCAGGGTGCCGTCGCCCGAGGCGAACTTGGCTGTCACGCCCGCGTCACGCAGCTGCTTGACGAACCGCGCGGCCTGCGAGTAATAGCCACCGTAGAAGATTGCATCCGCCCCGGCCGCCTTCACCTTGTTCACGGTCGAGGAGTAGTCGTTGCCGTTGGGGTCGATCGCCTCGCGGTCGACGATGGTCACCCCGGCCTTCGTCAAGGATGCCGCCACCACATCGGCCAGGCCCTTGCCGTACTCCGAGCTGTCATCGATCACCGCGACCTTCTTCGCCCCGAGCTGGGTGGCCAGGAATGCGGCGATCCCCGGTCCCTGGGCGTCGTCGTTGGCCAGCACCCGGTGGAAGTAGGTCCAACCGTTGGTGGACAGCTTCGGGTTGGTCGCCGACGGGGAGACGTTGGGGATCTTGGCCTGCTCGAAGACCGGGTCGGCGACCTTGGACTCCCCGGAGAACGCGGGGCCGACGATGCCGACCACCTGGTCCTGGACGGCCTTGGGGGCCAACGAGGTGGCCTGTGCCGGGTCACCCTGGGTGTCGTACTTGACCAGCTGGACCTGCGCCGCCCCAGCCTTCGCATTGTGCTGGTCGACGGCAAGCTTGGCTCCGTCATAGATGTTGATGCCCAGCTGCGCGTTCGGTCCGGTCAGCGCCCCCATGAACCCCAGCTTCAGTGGGGCCGAGGCCGCCGACCCCCCGCCGGTCGTACCACCACAACCCGCGGCGACGATGGCCAGCGCCGCGGCACCGGCCATGATCCGCCACTGACGCGAGAGATGGAGCTTCACTGCTGCCTCCTGGAGATGATCGGGCCAGGTCCGAGTCGCGCGAGGACGCGGGCGGGTGTGGCCGGGTGCCACGAGCAGGCTGGCACGCGATCCCATCGGCGTCTAGGGACGGTGTGCAGAGTGTTATGACTTCGTTATGCCCGTCACGGCAGTTTCTGGTCCAGACCTTGGGTATCGCGGCGGTCTCATGACCCACTCAAGCGTCCGCAAAGCCGGGGCTCACTCGGACCCCGCGTCGGCCGCTCCTTGGTCGATCACCGCGGAGGCGACGTCACGAATCGGTACCCGCCGGTCCATCGCGGTCTTCTGCAGCCAACGGAACGCTTGTGGCTCGCTCATCCCCAGACCGGTCATCAGCACCGACTTCGCCCGATCGACCAGCACCCGGACCTCCAGCCGGGCAGCCAGCTCCCCGACCTCGTCCTCCAGCGCTCGGCGCTCGGCATACCGGCTCAGGGCGATCTCGATGGCCGGCACGAGGTCAGACCGGCTGAACGGCTTGACCAAGTACGCCATCGCCCCGGCGTCCCGGGCCCGCTCGACCAGCTCGCGTTGGGAGAATGCGGTGAGCACCAGGACGGGAGCCAGCCGCTCCTGGGTGATCTGCTCAGCCGCCGAGAGCCCGTCCAGCACCGGCATCCGTACGTCGAGAACCACCAGGTCCGGGAGGTACTCGCGTACCAGGTCCACGGCGGCCTGTCCGTTGGCAGCCTGGCCGACCACCTCGTACCCCTCTTCGGTCAGCATCTCGACCAGGTCCATGCGGATCAACGTCTCGTCCTCGGCAACCACCACCCGCCGGTGCCGGCGCGCCGCCGGCTCGGGGGTCGCCGCCGGCTCGGGGGTCGCTGCCGGCTCGGGGGCCGCCGCCGGCTCGGGGGCCGCCGCCGGCTCGGGGGTCAGGGGCATCGCGTGTCTCCTCTCGGACG
>JAJYSQ010000399.1 GCA_021793495.1 Actinomycetes bacterium | reverse complement strand
GGCACTGCGCACAGGGGTCCGGCTCATCCCGAGCTTGCGGGCGAACTCCCGGATCGGCACGGTCTGCCCGGGTTGCGGGTGCTCCTCGGTCAGCCAGGACACCAGGGCCTCGTGCGCCCGGTTCTCCAAGGTCGTCTGGCTCACCGGTTCCTGGGGGCGTGATCCGACTAGCGACGTCGCCATCGTGGTTCTCCCATCCGCACCGGCACCCGATGCGCTCGAGTCTGCTTCCGCATCACCCCATGGTATGCCAATTGCGTTTCTCTGGAAGTGCTGATGAATGCACGCAGAGCGATGGATCTGCACAGGTACTTGACAACGCACAGCCGGACCGCGAAGGTTGCGTACATGCCGGTGGCATTCAACCCTTCTGAAACGACCGATCACGTCGCTCTGCGCGGTGTGCTACCCCCGGCCGTCCTGCCGATGACCCCCGACGGTGAGGTGGACACGGCGTCGCTGCAGTCGCACATCGGTCGTCTGGTCGCCGCCGGCGTGCACGGCATCTGGGCGAACGGCACCACAGGTGAGTTCTATGCCCTGGACGGCGAGCTCCGCACAGAGGTGGTGCGGCAGTCCGTCAAGGCCGCCGACGGCCGCGTGCCTGTCGTGGCGCACGTCGGGGACACCTCGTCGGCGCTCACGCTCCGACACGCCCGGGAAGCGCTTGCCGCGGGGGCTGCAGCGGTCTCGGTGCTGCCGCCGTACTTCGTCGGCTTCGACCAGGACGAGCTGAAGCGGCACTTCCGGGACCTCGCTCAGGCAATCGGGCAGCCGGTGCTCGCCTACCACCTGCCACAGATGATCCCGGCGACGCTCAGCGTGGACTCGATCGTCGAGCTCGCCGCGGACGGTGTGCTCTGCGGCGCGAAAGACAGCGGCTCGAACATGGTCTGGTTCCGGCAGCTGCAGCGCCAGCTGCGGGCCCGTGACCTGTCCCTACCGTGCCTCACCGGCGGCTCCAGCGTCGCCGACCTGGGCTATCTGCTCGGTGCTGCCGGCTCGGTCTCCTCGATCGGGAACCTGGTGCCCCGTCACCTGGTCCGCCAGTACGAGGCGGCCGTGGCGGAGGACTGGCAGCTCGTCCTCGCGCTGCAGGACCAGAGCGAAGAGCTCATCACACGTATGATCCCACCAGGCAGGACGCCTGGGCCGGCGTTGACCGCCACGGTGTACAAGTACGTGCTCAGCCGCCAAGGGCTGATCGACTGTGCCGCCAGCGCCGCCCCAGCCACGCAGCTGGCCGTCGAGGACCGGCAGTACCTCGATGACCACGTCCTACCCCTCGTCGGTGAGCTCGAGCAGCAGGCCGGCGAGAGTGACCCGGCCGCGGCCAGCGCGCCGGCATACCACCCCTGACCTCCACCCCACCAGAAGAGGAGAACGACGATGTTTCCAGATGCTCCACAAGCGGCAGCCGGCGACCGACTCTGGTCGACCGCGGTCAGCCGCCGATCGCTGCTGCTGACCGGTGGCGGTCTTGCCGCTACAGCCTCGCTCGCGGGCTGCTCGTTCTTCGACACCAGCCCGGCGCAGAACGGCGGTGGTGATGCCGGTCCGAAGGGTCCGGAAGCGCCCTCGCTGGCCGCCCAGGTGGAGTCCGGCGACCTGCCACCGGTGGAGGAGCGCCTGCCCACCAACCCTCTGGTGGTCGAGCCATATGCGGAGATCGGTCAGTACGGCGGTACCTGGCGCTCGGCGATGGTTACCGAGGAGGATCGCAGCTGGCTGGAGCAGGCGATCGGGTACGAGCCGCTGGTGCGGTGGATCCCGGAGTGGACGGACCAGCCGGGCACCAGCGAGATCATCGCCAACCTCTGCGAGAGCTACGAGGAGCTCGACGACGGCCGAGTGTTCCAGTTCACCCTGCGTGAAGGGATGAAGTGGTCCGACGGTGAACCGGTGACCGCGGAGGACTACCGGTTCTGCTTCGAGGACGTGCACACCTATGAACCGCTGCACCCAGGTGGGATCTACACGCTGTGGACCAACGTGAACGATCCGGAGAAGCCCGCGACCTTCGAGAGCGACGGGAACGTGATCCGGTACGTCTTCGACGACCCGAAGCCCGGGTTCCTCGAGGAGCTGGCCGCGGGCACCATCATGGTGATGCCCAAGCACTACTTGGAGAAGTTCCACGACAAGTACAACGACAACATCGACGAAGAGGTGGCGCAGGCCAACCTGGACGACTGGGTGCAGCTGTGGGAGTCGAAGAACGAAGCGTTCACCGACGTCGAGCGACCCACCCTGTTCCCCTGGCAGCTAACCGCGGCCCTCGGTGACGGCAGCTATGTCACCGCGGTGAGGAACCCGTACTACTGGAAGGTCGACCCGGACGGCAGCCAGCTGCCGTACGTGGACGAGATCCGCTGTGAGGTGCTCCAGGACGTCGAGGTCGAGCTGTTGAAGATCACCAACGGTGAGCTGGACATGCAGATGCGCAACTTCGACTCCATCCGCAACCTGCCGGTGGTCTCGGACAACCAGGAGAGCGGCGACTACCGCATGTTCAGCGTGTCACCGCAAGGGCCGAACGCGATGGTGATCGGGTTCAACCAGAACTACGAGAACGACCGGCAGCGGGAGATCCTGTCGAACAAGGACCTGCGGATCGGACTCTCCTACGCCATCAACCGGCAGCGGATCATCGACACCATCTACGGCGGTCAGCCCATCCCCTGGCAGAGCGCTCCGGTCGAGGGCCACCCCGCCTACGACGAGGAGTACGGGACGCAGTACACCGAGTACTCCGAGGAGAAGGCGAACGAGGCCCTGGACCGGGCCGGGTACACCGAGAAGGACAGCGAAGGA
>JAJYSQ010000398.1 GCA_021793495.1 Actinomycetes bacterium | reverse complement strand
GCTGACGATGCTCCAAGCGGCCGGTGTGGACCGGCTCGCCCCTGGCTCGGCGGACCTGGTCCACCTGGTCACCGAAGTTGCCAAGCTCGCCTTTGCCGACCGGGAGGCGTTCTACGGTGACCCGGACCACGTGCCGGTGCCGGTGGACGTGCTGGTCTCAGCGCAGTATGCCGCGGAGCGGGCCGGGCTGGTCGGTGCGGTCGCGGACCGCACGCTGCGGCCGGGATCGCCCGGGGGCACCGCAGCTCGCCTGGGTCAGCGGGTCCGGGCCGCGATGTCCGACGGCGGAGCCTGGCCGGACGGGCTTGCCTCACCAGGGCAGGGGGAACCGACGGTCGCCCGGGGGGACACCTGCCACCTGGACGTGGTCGACCGCTGGGGGAATGTGGTGGCCGCGACGCCTTCCGGCGGATGGTTGCAGTCCTCACCGGTGGTGCCCGGGCTGGGACTCTCGCTCGGTACCCGCGGGCAGATGTTCTGGCTCGAGCAGCACCTGCCGGCCTCGATCGGACCGGGCCGTCGGCCGCGCACCACGCTCAGCCCGGGCATGGTGCTCCGCGACGGGCGCCCGTACTTGGCCTTCGGCACCCCGGGCGGGGACCAGCAGGACCAGTGGGTGGTGCCGTTCCTGGTGAACCACCTGGTGCACGGGATGGACCTGCAGGCGGCGATCGACGCCCCGACCTGGCACAGCACGCACTGGCCCAGCTCGTTCGCGCCCCGGGTGGCCGAGCCGGCCGGGCTGCGCGCCGAGGACCGGCTCGGGAAGCACGTGCTCGAGGATCTGGCCGGCCGCGGGCACCGTGTCAGTGCCGCCCCGGCCTGGTCGTTGGGGCGGATCAGCGCTGCCGGCATCCGCGCGGACGGGATGCTGATGGCCGCTGCGAACCCGCGCGGCATGCAGGGCTACGCCGTAGGCCGCTGACTCTCCCTGCGCTCCGTCTCTGCGCGGGTCATCCTGTCCAGCGTGCGCGACAGCCCGCCCGTGCCCGGACGGCCTGGTGGGAGACTCAGCGCTGCTCGCTGACCAGCAGAGCGTCGGCCGGGCCGCCGAGCGCTTCGAAGATGTGCGGACCGTCGCCCGGATAGCTGATGAAGTCCCCGGCAGACAGCTCGACTGCGGCATCGGTGGGACCGACCAGGGCGCGCCCGGAGGCAAGGTAGACGTGCTCGGCGGTGCCGGCGGCATGGGGTGCGGAGTGCTGTGCCCGGCCGGGTTCGGCGGTGACCCGGTAGAGGTCGCGGCGGGCGCCGGGCGGACTGGCGGCGAGCAGGGTCGCCACCTACTCCGACTGGGCTGCCGGCATCGAGGGACCGGTGCCTGCGCGGATCACCTGGATGGGGCTGGTCGGCGGGTCGATCAGCTGGGACAGCGGGACGCCGAGCGCCACGGCCAGCGCCCAGAGCGTCTCCAGGCTGGGGTTGCCGGTGCCGGACTCCAGCTGGGAGACGGTGGACTTCGCCACTCCGGCTCTGCGGGCCAGCTCGGTCAACGAGACGCCCACCCGGTGCCGCTCCCGCTGGACGCTCGTTGCGATCGCCGCCCGCGGCAGCTCGGCCTGCTCTGCTGTCATGTCCGCTGCCCTTCGTGATGACGTGCTGCGACTTGCGGGACGGCCGTTGGCGTCCCAGGCTGGCCGACTTGCTCAACCGACCTGAGGCTGTTCATCATAGCGTCCATGCGTTCGTCTCAGCGAACGGAGGTGATGTCCCTCCGCACGGTCGTGATGATCGCGCTCGCCATGGCGCTGGTCGGCATCGCCTACGGTGCCATGAGCGTGGGTGCTGGGCTACCGGTGTGGGTGGCACCGCTGCTCGGGGTGGTGGTGCTCGCCGGCTCCTCCGAGATGCTCTACGTGGGTCTCGCCACAGCCACCTCACCGTGGGTGGCGCTGCCCGCGGCGTTGCTGGTGAACGTCCGGCACGTGCCCTACGGGATGGCGTTGCGCACGGCGCTCGGGCACGGTGCCGGTCGGGCGTACCGAGCGCACGTGCTGAACGATGAGTCGGTGGCGTTCGCCATCGCCGAGCGCGATCCGGCGCGAGCCCGGGTGGCCCTGACCCGCATCGGCACCGGTGTGCTGATCGGCTGGCCGGCCGGTGCCCTGACCGGCAGCCTGCTCGGGCGTGGCATCGACCAGCACACCTTCGGTCTGGATGCGATCTTCCCGGCGGTGATCCTGGCGCTGGTGCTCCCGGCGGTCAAGCGCGCCCGACTGCGTCCGGCGGTGGTCGCAGCGGCAGTGGTGTCGGTACCGGCCGCACTGCTGCTGCCGCAGGGCCTCGGACCGCTCGCCGGTGTGCTCGCACTGCCGTTGGCGCTGTGGCGCTCGCGGGAGGTGTTCGAGTCCGCAGAAGCGCATACGGCGACCAGCGACGATCCCGGCACCCGGGGAAGGCGGACGGAGGAGAACGATGAGTGAGCTGTCCATCCTGCTGCTCGGCGGGCTGCTGCTGGGGATCGGCACCTATGCGATGCGGGCCGGCGGCGGGGCTATCGGCGACCTGCTCGAACCGTATCCGCGGCTGCAGCTGGCGGTAGAGGATGCTGCCGTGCTCATCCTCGGGTCGGTGATGGCCACCAGCGCGATCACCGACGGCCAGTCCTTCGCCGGCTGGGCCCGCCCGGCGGGTGTGGCGCTCTCCGGTCTGCTCGCCTGGCGCGGTGTGCCCCTGCCCGTCGTGCTGCTGGTGGCAGCAGCGGCGACGGCTGGCCTGCGTGCCCTCGGCGTCGCCTGACCCCCGATCGCGAACGCTGGGTTGCGCGGCGTGAATCGGTTCAGCTGCCGCAAAGGCGAGCGTTCGCGATAACGGG
>JAJYSQ010000397.1 GCA_021793495.1 Actinomycetes bacterium | reverse complement strand
GCTGGGCCCCGCGCACCGCCGGTGGCCCGCCGGACATCATCGCCCCCCAGGCCATGAACCGCCGGTAGGGGGCCAGACTCGCCCCGCTCACCCCGGAGAACGCGACCAGCGGGGCGATCACCCGGCGGGCATCCCCGACCGAACGCATCGCGGCCTTGACCGGGCTGCGCTCGGCGAGGTAGGCCTGCGCCAGGTCGGCCTCGAGGTCGGCCACCACCCAGTCATGTGCGGCCTCGGCATCGGTGAACGTGAGCCCTTCCCCGGGCCGCTCCAGCCGGCGCAGATCGAGCCGGTCGGCCTCGCGCGGCACTGCCTCGGCCACGACCTGTGCCCAGTCCGCCTCGGGGGCCACGAGCAGCTGCTTGAGCAGCACCGCCCCGGCGCGGACTGCCTCCGGACGTTGCTCGTGCAGCACGGTGTAGTAGGCGAGCATCGCATCCCGCCGGATCGCCGGCAGGATCTCGGCAGCGAAGTCCCAACGACGGTGCCGGTGTGTGGCCAGCAGCGCCGCCACTGCCCGGTGCGGCTGCTGGGCTGGGGCCCCCACGGGCGGTTTGTTCCGGTACGGGACGCCCCGCCGGGACCCGACCAACAGGTGCGGCTCGCGACCTGAGGGGAGATAACGCAACCGTCCGGGCTGACCCGGGCGGGCGCCGTCGTCGGCGACGAACTGACCGCCCCTACCCTCGGTGAGCAACGCCAGCACGTCGAAGAAACCCATCCCCATCCCGCGCACCAGCACCTGTCGGCCCGGTGCGGCGGCAGACAGGTCCTGCTCGGCCGGGTGCCCCGGAGTGATCCACGGGTGGGTGTGGCCCGGGGTGTCCTGTGCTGCGGGCAGCCAGCCCAGGCAGAGCACGAAGGCGTCGCTGGTCAGGGTGCTGCCGTCGTCCAGCTGCAGGGTGGTCCGGCCCGCGACGTCGCGGGTGCTGGTCACTGTGGCCCGGTGGGTGATCACCTGCACCGACGGCGGGAGGTCGGCTACCGCTCGGTCGAACACCCAGCGCAGGTACTGACCGTAGAACGGCCGGGAGCCGTAGGTGTCCGCCGTGGTTGCCGCGGCCTCCTGTCGTACCCAGGACGGCACGTTGTGCACGCCGGCGAGCACCTGCTGTGCCCACTGGAACAGACTCGGGCCCTCCTCACCGGTATAGGCGGTGGTGCCGCTGACCGGCCCGTTCATCAGCAGCAGCGCAGACTGGTCGGTGCGCCAGGTGCGGCCCGGACCCGGTGGCCAGGGGTCGATCACGTGCACCCGCACCGGGCGGCTCGGCGGGCGCCGGTGCCACCGGTCGGCGAGGCGGAGCAGCACCTGGGTGCCGCGTACCCCGGCGCCGATGAGCGCGATCTCGGCGGTCATCGGCACCAGCCTGCGGATGTGGACATGGTCACCATCATGGCCGTGACAGGGGGCCAGCAGTGCAGCTGGCGCCGCCGGATCGTATCCTGAGATGTCGGCGCGTCAGCATCCTCGCGGGTGAGACGAGGTGCGGATGCTGGTGTCCCGCCTTGGCCCGGGGGAGACTGCCGACAGCAGGTCCCCGTCCATCAGATCGAGCAGGAGAGGCATGTCGGTAGCGCACGAGCAGCGTGTCGCGGCCCCGGAACCCGGTAGCGACCGGGCCGTGGTCGAGGCTGTGCGCGCCGGCCAGGTGGGGCAGTACGCGCTGCTGTACGAGCGCTACCGGGCGGAGGCGCTGCGGATCGCCCGCCGTCAGGTGGGGCCGGAAGAGGCGCAGGACCTGGTGCAGGAGACGTTCGCGCGCGTGTTGCGGGCGATCCAGAACGGTGGTGGTCCCACAGAGGACGTCGCCGGGTACATCTTCCGCACGTTGCGCAACCTGCGCATCGACCGGGGTGGGCAGCGGGAGTTCGCCACGGACGACGTGGAGAGCGCAGGTCCGGCCGGCCTGTGGGTGGTGCCGGACACCTCCGAGGACGTGCTGGACCGCGGTCTGGTGGCGGACGCGTTCGCCGAGCTGCCGCCGCGGTGGCGAGAGGTGCTCTGGCTCACCGAGGTGGAGGGGGTGGGCCCGAGCGAGTTGTCCGAGAAGATGGGGATCAAGCCGACGGCGGTCTCCACCTTGTCCTTGCGCGCGCGAGCGGGTTTTCGGTCGGCGTGGTTGCAGGCGCACGTGCGCGCCGGGTCGGCTCCGAGCGAGTGCAGGTCGGTGGTCACCAAGCTCGGCGACTACCAGACCGGCCGGCTGACCACCCGCCGCCGGGCGCAAGTGCAGGAGCACCTGGACCACTGCGACCACTGCCCTGCAGTGGTCGCGGAGCTGGTGGCGGTCTCCGACCACATGGGCGTGCTGCTGCTGCCGGTGGTGGTGCTGGCCCCGAAGGCGCTCTGGTGGCTGTTCGGCGGCTGGGGCGTGAAGGCCGGCTTCCTGCTCTGGGGTTCGAAGGCGACGCTGAACCGGCTGCGCGACCCGAAAGTGGCGGTCAGCTCCGTGGGTGGGGCGGCAACGGTCGCTGTGGTGACGGCGGTAGCGATGGCGATGACCGCGCCGCCGCCTCCGCCGCCGGCCGCTGACCCGACCCCGGCGGCGAGCGCGCCCGCCAGCCCCTCGACCGCGCCCTCCACCAGCCCGTCGACGAGCTCGGGCGCTGACGCGGACGACACTGACGACGCCGCACAGCCGAGCCCGCCGCAGGACCAAGAACCTTCGGACTCACCCGCCGCCGTGCCTGCGCCACCAGCAGACGCGGGGGCGCCGGCCCAGCCACCGGCACCGGCCGCTGAGCCGGATGCGCCTACGTCGCCGGCGCCTGGCCCGGACGCCGCCGACCCGCCGGCCACCACCGGTGCGGG
>JAJYSQ010000396.1 GCA_021793495.1 Actinomycetes bacterium | reverse complement strand
GCACCGAGTGGTCGCGCCCGTGCATCGGCACCGGCTCGGCGTGCACCATGCCGAGGTTGCCGACCCCGCTGCCACCGTAGACCGGCGAGTCGGTGTTGAGCACCTCCAGCCAGGTGCCGCCCTCGGGCAGGGGGACCCGGTACTCGGTCCAGGGCTGGGCGGAGAAGTTCAGTACCACCACCACCGGATCGTCGGCTTCGTCGCGCCGCACGAAGGCGATCGTGTTGTGTGCGGCGTCGTCGCCGATCAGCCATTCGAAGCCGCCCGGATCCTGATCTCGCTGGTACAGCGGGGCGAACTCGGCCTGGACGGCGTTGAGATCGGTGACCAGCTGCTGGGCCCCCCGATGGAGCGGGTACTCCAGCAGCCACCATGGCAGCCCGCTCTGCTCGGACCACTCGGTGCCCTGCGCGAACTCGGTGCCCATGAACAGCAGCTGCTTGCCGGGATGGGTCCACTGGAAGGTGAGGTAGACACGCAGCGAGGCGGCCTGCTGCCAGTCGTCGCCCGGTGCCTTGCGCAGCAGCGATCCCTTGCCGTGGACGACCTCGTCGTGGCTGATCGGCAGCACGAAGTTCTCCGAGTACTGGTAGACCATCGAGAAGGTCAGCTCACCGTGGTGATGACGACGGTTGATCGGGTCCTCGCCGAGGTAGACGAGGCTGTCATGCATCCATCCCATGTTCCATTTGAACCCGAAGCCCAGGCCACCGGACTCGGTGCTACGGGTGACGCCCGGGAAGGACGTGGACTCCTCGGCGATCATCACGATCCCCGGGGCCCGCTTGTAGGCGGTGGCGTTGGCCTCCTGGAGGAAGGCGATCGCGTCGAGGTCCTCGCGGCCACCATGCCGGTTGGGCACCCACTGGCCGTCCTCGCGGGAGTAGTCCAGGTAGAGCATGGAGGCGACCGCGTCCACCCGCAGGCCGTCGACGTGGAACTCCTCGAGCCAGTAGCACGCATTGGCGACCAGGAAGTTGCGCACCTCGTTGCGGCCCAGGTCGAAGACGTAGGTGCCCCAGTCGGGATGCTCTCCGCGACGCGGATCGGCATGCTCGTACAGCGGTGTCCCGTCGAAGCGCCCCAGCGCCCATTCGTCCTTGGGGAAATGGGCCGGCACCCAGTCCATGAGCACACCGATGCCGGCCTGGTGCAGGGAGTCGATCAGATGGCGCAGCTCATCGGGGGAGCCCAGGCGGGAGGTGGGTGCGAAGTACCCGCTGACCTGATACCCCCAGGAGCCGCCGAAGGGATGTTCCGACACGGGCATGAACTCCACGTGGGTGAAGCCCAGCCCCGTGACGTAGTCGACCAGCTCGGTGGCCAGCTCCCGGTAGCCCAGGCCCGGACGCCAGGAGGGGAGGTGCACCTCGTAGATCGACATGCGCTCCGCGACGGCCCGGGATCCGGCTCGCTGGGCGAGCCACTGGTCATCGCCCCAGTCATAGTCGCTGGAGGTGACCACGGACCCCGTGGCGGGCGGCACCTCGGCCAGCCGGGCCATCGGATCGGCCTTGTCGCGCCAGGTGCCGTCGGCCCCCAGGATCCGGAACTTGTAGACCTCCCCCTCACCGATCCCGGGCACGAAGATCTCCCAGACCCCGGAGGCCCCGAGGGTGCGCAGGGCGTGACCGCGGCCCTCCCAGCCGTTGAACGCACCCACCACCTGTACGGAGCGGGCGTTGGGGGCCCAGACCGAGAAGGCGGTGCCGTCGATCCCGTCGACGGTGCGGATCTGCGCGCCCAGGGCCCGCCACAGCTCCTCGTGGCGGCCTTCCCGGATCAGATGCAGGTCCAGCTCGCCCAGAGTGGGCAGGAAGCGGTAAGGCTCCTCGAGCGTGACCGGCTCCTCACCCTCGGTCCACGTCACCCGCAGGAGGTAGCTCGGGAGTCCGGGGCGGTCCAGAGCCACCGCCCAGATGCCGTCGTACTCATGCACCATGGGGTGGGCTTCGCCATCGGGCGTGAGCACTTCCACGGCATGGGCGAACGGCTTGAGGGTGCGCACGGTGACCGCGCCCTCGTAGCTGTGGGCTCCGAGCACAGAGTGCGGGTCGTGGTAGCTGCCGGTGGCGGCCGAACCGAGCTCGTGGACGCTGAGCGGCATCAGCGCCGGCCCGTCGTGCGGGGCGGTGCCGCGGGTGCTCGGTGGGACGGCGCTGCCGGTGCCACGGGGGCCCGCCGTGCCCTTGGGCGTGATGGGATCGATCGACTCAGGCATGCCGTTCCTCCTCGGGGTGGATGACTCGCAGCACGTGCGCGGGGCGCCCATCGGCATGGAGGATCACGTACGGATCGCTGCCCCAGGTGAACCTCTCGCTGGTCAGAAGATCCTCGACCTCGAAGGACTCGCCCACGGCGAGGGCATCCAGGTCCAGGTGGACGGTGGTCCAGGAATCACGGTCATGCTCGGTCAGCGAGACCACCAGCACGGTGTCCGCGGCCCCGGTGCCGGAGGCCTGCGCATCCAGATGTTTGGAGAAGACCAGCACCTGGGGATCATCGGCCCCGTGGAAGGTCACGTTCGTCAGCGACTGCAGGGCCGGGTGCTCTCGGCGGATCCGGTTCAGATCCGTCAGCAGCGGTTCCAGGCTGGAGCCATCGGCCAGGGCCCGGGCGAAGTCGCGCGGCTTGTACTCGTACTTCTCGTTGTCGATCTGCTCCTGGGCCCCGGGTCGGGGAACGTCCTCGACCAGCTCGTAGCCGGAGTAGATGCCCCAGGTCGGCACAAGGGTCGCGGCCAGGATGGCCCGCAGCGCGAAGGCGCGCCGCCCGCCGGAGGTCATGAACGGGGTGAGGATGTCGTGAGTGGTGGGC
>JAJYSQ010000395.1 GCA_021793495.1 Actinomycetes bacterium | reverse complement strand
TGAGCGGATACCGGCTCGTGTGCAGGCGTACCTTGCCCTGCGCCGCCAGCACCATGAGCTCGACGAGGTCGTTGTAGGACCCGACGAGGTTCCCGACGAAGTTGATCTCGGTGGAGATGATGTCGATCGTCGGAACCGCCAGCACCCCGCCGTAGCCGACGACGTAGTAGCTGCCGGCACGACGCAACATGGCGACCCCGTCCTCGAGCGCGCCCCCCTCGCCGACGAAGTCGATGACCGCCTCGGCCCCCGCGCCGTCCGTGAGCCGCAGGACTGCCTCGACCTGGCCACCATCGGCGACCACGGTGTGATCGGCCCCCAGCTGCGCACCCAGCGCGAGCGCCTCCGCCGAGGAGTCGACGACGACCACCCGGGCCGCCGACAGGGCACGCATCACCTGAACGCCGATGTGCCCGAGCCCACCGGCGCCGATGATGACGGCCGTGTCGCCCGGCCGCAGGATCCGGGCAGCCTTGGCCACCGCGTGGTACGCCGTCAGACCAGCATCGGCCAGCGCCGCCACGTCCGCCGGGTGCAGCGTCGGGTCGAGCTTGACGACCGCCCGGGCGTTGGTACGCAACAGCTCTGCGTACCCACCGTCGGAGTCGATGCCGGGAAAGGCGGACTGCAGGCAGTGGACATCGTCTCCCGCCCGGCACGCCCGGCACAGCCCGCAGGTGGCCAGGGGATGCAGGATCACCGGGTCTCCCACCCGGACGTGGGTGACCGCCTCGCCGACGGCCTCGACCCACCCGGCATTCTCATGACCGATCGTGTACGGCAGCGCGACCCCGGACTTCTGCGCCCACTGGCCCTCGATGATGTGCAGGTCGGTGCGGCACACCCCGGCGCCACCGATCCGCACGATCACGTCCAGGGGTGACCGGAGCTCGGGGTCAGCGACGTCTACGAGCTCCGGCGCTACCTGGTACCTCCTCAGCTGCACGGCCTTCATCGGGTGACCTCTCCCGCCGTCACGCCGCTGCGCGTGCCCGGGTCCGTCCCGTCGCCGTACCGGGTCCGCAGCAGCCCGCGGCACAGCCCGGCGTTGCCTTCTATGCTCACCCGCACCGTCTTCGCGAAGCGCAGGTGGGCCGAGACCTTCTCGGCCGGTACCCGCTCGCCGTCCTCGTCCACGACCAGCGACGAACCCGGCTCGACGGACAGTCCGAGATCGGCCCGCCGCCGGAGCAGGCTCGCCCGGTCCGCCACGTCGGGCAGGTCGGACAGGCGTGCCTGGTCGAGGCTCTCCACCTGCCAGCCCTGGTCGACGAGCCGACGGCACGCCCGCTCCAAGCACGCGGCATGAGCCTTGCGTTGGAAGGCTCGCCGCAGGTCGGCCAGCTCCGCCCGCGCCTGCTCCGGGAATGCACCGACAAACCCGGCGTCGGACGACACCCCAGCATTGATCTCCTCGGACGCGAAGTGATCCACCAACCGGATCGTCACCGACTCGATGCCCGCTACCCGACCGACCGCATCGCGGGCATCCGCAACCATCAGGTAGGCGAAGTTCGGTGCGCAGAAGTATGTGGGCAGCCGTAGCTCGACGGTCGCAGCACCCTCCGAGACACGGACCAGCGACACGAACCCCAGATCGGTGATCGGCTCATCGAGCTCCGGGTCCCGGACGGTGCCCAACGCTGACCAGACCGCCGTGTCCGACCTGGTGCCCATCCGGTCTCGGACCACGCTCATGCGGACACCCGGTATGCTGATCCCGTCGCACCATGGGCTACCGGCGTCTTGGTCCCCCCCAGCTCCTGAGGAACGTCCAACCCGTAGAGCTTCGCGGCGTTGAGACCGAGGATCTTGCGCTTGATGTCCGGGGTCAGCACACCGTACTCAGACTGCATGTCCTCGGGGATCTGGAAGTCCACAAACTTCTCCACCAACCACTTCGGCTGCCAGATCGCATAATCACTGGCGAACAGGATCCGGTCCTCATCCAGCCAGTACAGCAGCTCTCCGATGATCTGGGCGAAGTACCGGGGCCGGGTGTGGATGAACGGCATCGCGACCGCCAATCCGCCGTACACGTTCGGCTCCTGTGTGGCAATCCAGCAGAACGCCTCCAGCCGCGGCAGCCCGACATGTTCGACGATAAACCGCAGCCCAGGGAAAGCGCTGGCCGCTTCGTCCACGTCGGTCACGTCGAACGCATCCATGTTCAACGGGTAGATCGTGGGCCCCTTGTGGACGTGGATGTTCCTGATACCCAGCTCCTGGCACTTCTCCAAGTAGCGGAACGACCACGGATCGGACAGCTTCCAACCGCGGGAGGCACCCTTCCACTCGGCTGTGTAGAGCTTGACCCCCTGCAGCTTCCAACGGCTGGCGAGAGCCTCCAGCGACTCCAGACCGGCCTCGCCGTCACGCGGATCGAACGCACCGTTGACGATAAACTTGCCCGGGTTGCGTTCGGCGATCGCGCCGTCCTGCTCGGTGGTATTGAACCCATCGACGTAGAAGTCGGTGAGGTACGTCGGCTGGAAGATCGCCTTGTCGACGTACCCGATCTCGAACAGGTCGTGCATCATGTCCTGCTCGCTGTAGTTCCCGAACTTTTTCAAGGTCCACAGATACTCCGCCGGCGACAGGTTCTTGTGGTAGTCATAGAAGCACTCGGTGAACCCCTTGCCGTAGCGGTTCTTCTGATTGTCCGGGCCGCCGTTCCAATAATGCACATGCCCATCCACGATAAAATACTTCTCACCATTCTTCTGGTACACTGAGCTCTCCTCGATGAGTGCGTGACGTGTGGTTGGTCTGCTGGTTGGCGGGGTGGGTCTGGTTGGCGGGGTGGGTCGGGGTCGTCACCCGCTCGTCA
>JAJYSQ010000394.1 GCA_021793495.1 Actinomycetes bacterium | reverse complement strand
CGGCCAACTCTCGCTCCTCGGTCTACTGCACCGACGTCGCCCGGATGATCCAGGCCCCCATCTTCCACGTCAACGGCGACGACCCGGAGGCGTGCGTGCGGGTCGCCCGGCTGGCGTTCGAGTTCCGCCAGGCGTTCAAGAAGGACGTCGTGGTCGACATGGTCTGCTACCGGCGGCGCGGGCACAACGAGGGCGACGACCCTTCGATGACCCAACCGTTGATGTACGCCTTGATCGACGCCAAGCGTTCCGTGCGCAAGCTGTACACCGAGGCGCTGGTCGGCCGCGGCGACATCTCGGTCGAGGAGGCTGAGCAGGCGCTGCGGGACTACCAGGCCCAGCTCGAACGGGTGTTCGTCGAGACCCGCGAGACCACCGGCTCGGCCGGGGCCGGCGAGGCCGAGCCGGCTCCGGCGCCGCCCGAGACGCCCGCGCGCCGGCGCGGACCGGTGACCACCGCGGTGAGCCTGGAGGTGCTCAAGCAGATCGCCGAGGCTCACGTCAACCCACCGACCGGGTTCACCGTGCACCCGAAGCTGCTCTCCCTCATGCAGCGCCGGGCCGCGATGGCCTCGGCCGGTGGCATCGACTGGGCGATGGGCGAGCTGTTCGCCCTCGGCTCGCTGCTGCTGGACGGCATGCCGGTACGCCTCGCCGGGCAGGACACCCGACGCGGCACGTTCGCCCAGCGCCACGCGGTGCTCATCGACCACCGGACGGGGGCCGAGTGGGCCCCGCTGTCCCACCTGGGGGACGGTCAAGCCCGCTTCTACGCGTACGACTCGCTGCTGTCCGAGTTCGCGGCGCTCGGGTTCGAGTACGGATACTCGGTGGCCCGACCCGAGGCGCTGGTCTGCTGGGAGGCCCAGTTCGGCGACTTCGCCAACGGCGCCCAGTCCGTGGTCGACGAGTTCATCTCCTCCTCCGAGCAGAAGTGGGGCCAGCGCTCGTCGGTCGTGCTGCTGCTGCCTCACGGGTACGAGGGCCAGGGCCCGGACCACTCGTCGGCCCGACCGGAGCGGTACCTGGCCCTGGCGGCCGAGGAGAACATGACGATCGCGATGCCGTCCACACCGGCGAGCTACTTCCACCTCCTGCGTCGCGAAGCGCTGGCCGCGGTCCGGCGCCCCGTCGTGGTGTTCACCCCGAAGTCGATGCTCCGGCTGAAGGCGGCGACCAGCACGCCGGAGGAGCTCACCGCCGGTGAGTTCCAGCCGGTCATCGACGACCGGGGGGTCACCGACCCGGCAGCGGTCACCCGGGTCCTGCTGTGCGCCGGGAAGGTCTACTGGGACCTGCTGACCGAGCGCACCGCGCGCAGCGACACGTCCACCGCGATCGTGCGGGTCGAGCAGCTGTACCCGCTGCCGGTCGACCAGATCCTAGCCGCGCTCTCGCCCTACCGGGGTGCCGAGCTGGTGTGGGTCCAGGAAGAGCCGGCCAACCAGGGGCCATGGTCGTTCATGGCGCTCAACCTCACCGAGCACCTTGCGGGTCGGAAACTGGTACGAGTGTCTCGGGCCGCCTCGGCCGCGACGGCCACCGGGTCGCACCGGGCCCATGAGCGCGAGCAACGGGCCGTGGTCGACGCCGCGTTCACCCGCTGATCGGCAGGGACGGGAGCCGCATCGTGTACTTCACCGATCGGGGGATCGAGGAGCTCGAGGCTCGCCGGGGCGACGAGCAGGTGAGCCTGGGCTGGCTGGCCGAGCGCCTGCGCGATTTCGTCGACCTGAACCCGGAGTTCGACACGCCGGTAGAGCGGCTGGCCACCTGGCTGGCCCGTCTGGACGACGATCCGGAGTAGCCGGCACACGCCCTTGCCCACGCCACGCCGTGCTGGGTCGCGCCGGGCCAGCGCCAGATCAGCAGGTGAGGACGATCTTGCCGAACACGTCCCCGGCCAGCATCCGGGCCACCCCCTGCCGGGCTCGGGAGAGCGGGAGCACCGTGTCGATCACCGGGCGCGCTCCGCTCACGACCAGGAGCCGGATCAACCGCTCGAGCTCCTCGCGGGTCCCCATGGTGGAGCCGATGATCCGCAGCTGCAGGAAGAAGACCCGGTTGAGCTCGGCTGACGGGCGAGGTCCGCTGGTCGCTCCGGAGACCACCACCGTCCCGCCCTGACGCAGGCTGCGCAGCGAGTGCTCCCAGGTCGCAGCCCCCACCGTCTCCATGACGGCGTCCACCCGTTCCGGCAGCCGGGCCCCTGCCTCCACCGCGAGGTCCGCACCCAGCTGGCGGGCTCGCTCCCGTTTCGCCTCGTCGCGGCTGGTGACCCAGACCCGGAACCCGGCCGCCCGGCCCAGGCAGACCAACGCGGTCGCCACCCCGCCCCCGGCGCCTTGGACCAGCACCGTGCCACCGGGGGCCAGGCCGGACTGGGTGAACAGCATCCGGTACGCGGTCAGCCAGGCGGTCGGCAGGCATGCCGACTCCTCCCACGACAGCTCGGCCGGCTTGGGCACCAGGTTGCGCCGGGGAACCACGACCCGTTCGGCGAACGTGCCCTGGTACCGCTCCGACAGCAGCGATCGGCGCGGGTCCATCGTCTCGTCCCCGCGCCAGTCCGGGTCGGACACGACCGCGTGCACGATCACCTCCCGGCCCTGGTCGTCGACTCCCGCGGCGTCGCAGCCGAGTGTCATGGGCAGCCGGTCGGCGGCCAGACCGACGCCGCGCAGGGACCAGACGTCGTGGTGGTTCAGCCCGGCAGCGCGCACGGTCACCGTCGCCCACCCCTCGTCGGCGACCGGCTCGGGTCGCTCGCCGACCTCGAGCGCGGCCAACGGGTCCTCAGGGCTGGTTCGGGCAGCGAAGGCGGCGAGCACGATCT
>JAJYSQ010000393.1 GCA_021793495.1 Actinomycetes bacterium | reverse complement strand
GCACCACCCGGGTGCCGCCGACGCCGGTCAGGAAAGGTCGCACGGTCTCCATCGAGCCGCCCAACCCGTGCAGGGCGAGAGTCAGCGCAGGCCCGGATCCCCGGACGCGGTACGCAGGGACGTCAGGGCCCGGTGGCCGGCCACCGGGGGCCGGGCCGGCGAGGTGCGGGTCCGGCGCGGGGGCCGGGCCGGCGGTCACCAGGGGCCGTACGGGCCCATGTGGGTCGGGCCCTCGTCCGGGTTGCGCCGACCCCGGCGGCGGGGCCCGCCGCCGACCTGGGTGAGCGCGGGCCGGACGTCGACGAGGTAGACGAGTGCGCCGATCAGACCCGCGATGTCCAGCAGGCTCATGAACCCTCCGAAGACGAGGTTCCAGACGAACCCGAGACCCAGGATGACCAGCCACAGCGCCTTCGACTTCTTGCCGGCGGCCGGGTAGGCGTCGGCACGGCGCACCGCCGCATCCACCAGCGCGTACCCCTTGACCGCCAGGGAGGCGACGTAGAGCACCATCCCGATGGTCCCGACGACCCCGAAGAGACTCGTGTTCAGCAGGTTCGGCACTCCTCGAGGGTAGACGTCACGCGTCAGCGGCGTCACCCCGGGCGCCGAGGGTGCTCACCCACCGGCACCCGGTGACGGGGGCAGCGAGAGGTCGGGCAGGAGCTCGACGAGCAGCTGGCGTACCCGCCGGTCGATGTCGTCGACGATCGGGCGCACCTGGTCGGGCATCCGTCCGGCGGGGTCGACGACGTCCCAGTCCTCGTACCGCTTTCCGGGGTAGAACGGGCAGGTGTCCCCGCACCCCATGGTGACGACGACGTCGGCCGAGCGGACCATCGCCACGTCCCACCGCCGCGGTGGGTCGGTGAGCTGAAGTCCACGCTCGGCGAGCACGGTGGCCACCACCGGGTTCACCTCGTCGGTCGGCTGGGACCCGCCGCTGAGGACGACCAACCGGTCCCCGGCGTAGTAGCGCAACAGGGCAGCAGCGGCCTGGGACCGGCCCGCGTTGTGGACGCACGCCACGAGCACGGTCGGCACACACATCAATCTATGCTGATGGGTGCCGTCGGGCAAACGAGCTGCCCTTCTCACCTTCCGTCTGGTCCATCCCCCGGGGCGAGCAGGTCCTCGACGCGCGCCGTGCCCTCGCGGTACCGCCGCGCGAGCTCGGCGGTGGCCGAGTCCGCCGCGTGCTGCACTCGGGCCCGGATGTCCGAGACCTCCCGCTCGTATGCGGACAAGCGGTCCAGCGCCTCGACCAGCTGCGCATCGGACAGCCCGGCGACATCGGACAGCCCGACGTCGCCGAGGACCCGCTCCAGGCCACGCCGCTGCTGGTCTGCGGTCGGCGGTGTCGCGGTGACGAAGCGCCCCAACCCCCGGTCATCGTGCCGGGCGTCAGCCAGGATGGTGGCCAGGTGCTCCACGAGCGGTCCGTCGGACGATCCTGGCGCGCGGCGTGACTGCTCGGCCCGGACGATGTCGATGCGGCCCTGCACGATCCTGCGCAGGTAGGACAGGTCTGCCTCCTCGGCGGCGGCCTCGGCACGCAGGTCCCGCAGCTGGTCCAGCACCATGGTCGGCAGGCTGCTCGGGTCACGCTCGAGAAGGACCCGGTCGATCCGTCGACGTCCCCCGGGTACCGGTCCGAGCCCGGACTCCCCCGAGCCCTCGACGGGCGATCCCTCGTCCAGCGGGCCGGTCACCGGACCACGTCCTGCCCGGGGGAGACGATACCGAGCAGGGTTCGCGCCTGGTCGGTGCTCATCGGCGGCCGTTGGGCCACCCCGGCGAGGAGTGCCGCCCGCTCGACGAGCTGGGCGTTGTCTCGTACCGGCTGACCCTTGGCGTACGTCACCGTGTCCTCCAGCCCCACCCGCAGGTGGCCGCCAGCGGCCAGCGCGGTGAGCGCGACGGGCAGGGTGGTACGTCCAACCCCGGTGGCCGACCAGCTCGCCCCGGCGGGTAGCGCAGCGACCGCGGCGAGGATCGCCGCCGGAGTACCCGGCATCCCCCCAGGGACACCGGCCACCAGGTCGACGTGCACGTGCCCGGCGGACGGGGGACCGTACGTGTCCAGCAGCCGGTGCAGCGAGGCAACCTGACCGAGGTCGAACAGCTCGAACTCCGGCACGATGCCCATCGCCTGGGTGCGGGTGTACAGCTCGACGATGAACGGCCAGGGGTTGAGGAACACGTCCTCGCCGAAGTTCACGGTCCCGCAGGTCAGCGAGCAGGAGTCCGGGGCGGCCTCCAGCACCGCCAGCCGGGCGTCGAACGGGTCGTGCACGCTCCCCCCGGTCGACAGCTGCACGACCAGGGTGGTCTGCTCCCGCAGCGCCGCGACCGCGTCGCCCAGCAGCCCGAGGTCCAGGGTCGGGGCGCCGGAGGCGTCTCTCAGGTGGACGTGGACGACGGCGGCCCCCGCCGCCTCCGCCTCCTTGGCCGCAGACACCAGCTCCGTCAGCGTGACCGGTAGTGCAGGCACGTCGGACTTCAGCAGCTCGGCCCCGGTCGGCGCCACGGTGATCAGTGTTCGGCGGTCCATGGACGCATCGTGCCACGCCGGGTCGGGCCGTCGTGGCGATCCCTGCCGAGAAGGGCTCAACGTCCGGGCACCGGCTGCCGATGCCAGCACCAGGTGCGGCCCCGTACCGCGACAGCACCCCACCGGGCACGACCCCCGCACCGGGCCGCACCGCTCGGGCACACACGCTCGGGCACACACGATCGGACGCACACGACAGGAGGCGACGGTGGGCGACCCGGACCTCCTCGCCCCGGCCAGGACCGTCGAGACGATCCTCGTCGACCTGGGAGATCAGTCGGCGACCGGCTG
>JAJYSQ010000392.1:1758-2847 GCA_021793495.1 Actinomycetes bacterium | reverse complement strand
AGGTCGGCGATCGCGTCCACGAACATGGTCGAGGACAGGGTCCGGTTGCCGTACACGAGGGTGAACGTGCTGTTCGGCTCGTCGGCCAGGGTGGCCGACATGATGGCCAGCACCGGGGTGATGCCCGAGCCGGCGACGACCGCCACGACGTGCCGGGGAACACCCTCTCCGGGTCCGGCGAGGGCACCTGGCTCCGGTGCCTCGGGCAGGACGAAGCTACCGGCCGGCGCGGCGACCTCGATCCGGTCGCCCACCCGGACCTGCTCGGTCAGCCAGCTGGACACGACGCCACCGGCGAGCCGCTTCACCCCGATGCGCAGGCCACCCTCGCTGGGCGTCGAACAGATGGAGTAGCTGCGGCGGTGCTCGAGCACCGCGGCCGAGCCGTCGGCCGGCACGGGCAGCACCCGGCGCACCGTGACGTGCTGGCCGGGGGCGAAGGCGTACTGGCCGGCCAGGTGTGCCGGTGGCAGCAGGGTGAGCACCACCGCCTCGTCGGTGAGTGGCTCGACCTGCACCACGGTCAGCAGGTGGAACCCGGCGGGCCCCCCGGTGCCCCGGGCCGAGCCGGTGGTCACCGTGGCCGGCGCGGTCACACCGGCCGCACGTGCGCGAAGGGCTCGGCACACTCCTGGCAGACCCGTAGCGCAGTGCACGCGGTGGATCCAGACCGGGAGGTCTCCCGGGTGACGACCGAGCCGCAGTGCGGGCAGCGCACGCCGAGCGGGATGCCGACGGCAGCGGCCGCCTCCTGGTCGGCCACCGCCGCCGGCGGCGCGATCCCGTGCCGCTGCAGCTTCTCGCGACCGGCAACGCTCAGGTCGTCGGTGCTCCAGGCCGGACGTAGCTCGGTTCGCACGTCGACACGCGGGAAGCCCCCGCCGTGCAGGCACGCCAGGATGTCCGCCCGGATCACCTCCATCGCCGGGCAGCCTGAGTACGTCGGGGTGATCACCACCTGCACCGAACCGTCCAGGTCGACCTCGACCGAGCGGAGCACCCCGAGGTCGGCCAGGGTCAGCACCGGGATCTCGGGGTCGACCACCGTCTCGAGCAGGCTCCTGGCCCGCGCGGCCGCCGCCGGACCGG
>JAJYSQ010000392.1:0-1748 GCA_021793495.1 Actinomycetes bacterium | reverse complement strand
AGGAGGCTCCGGGGTGGCTGCGGTGCAGCTGGGTCATCTCGGCGACCAGGTGGCCGAGGTGCTCGGTGTGCCGGCCCGCCCGCCCGTCACGCGCGGTCCACCGGGGAGTCGGGAGCTCCAACGTCGCCTCGCCGACGACCGCCGCCATGGTGGCGGTCCACGCGGGACGCAGCGCGTCAGGGTCCACGCCGAGCCCGGCGGCGGCCAACCGGTCGGTCAGCGCGTCGGGGACGAACATCTCGGCGACGTACGGCCAGACCGAGTCCACCCCCTGCTGCATCCGGCGATGGGACGCCGGTGTGCCGTCGCCCAGGCGCAACGTCCAGGCCCGCGCGTGGTCGAGGTGGTAGGCGACCTCCTTGACTGCCTTGGCGGCCACGCCGGAGAGCGTGGGGTCGATCGAGGCGGCCAGCTCGTGGTACAGCAGGTGCTGGTACGCGGAAAACACCAGCTGGCGGGCGATGGTGGTGGCGAAGTCTCCGCCCGGGATCTCGACGAGCAGGACGTTGGTGAACGCACGCTCGTCCCGGCCGTACGCCAGGTCGTCCTCGTCCAGCCCTGGACCGATCAGCGTGGCGGCGTACCCCAGCAGCAGCCGGGCCTGGCCGAGCAGGTCCAGGGCGATGTTGGCCAGGGCGACGTCTTCCTCCAGGGTGGGCGCGCTCGCGACCCACTCGGACAGCCGCTGCGAGGCGACCAAGGCGTCGTCGCCCAGCCGGAGCGCGTACGCCGCCCGGTCGGCCGCGCTCGGGTCGGCCGCGCTCGGGTCGGCCGCGCTCGGGTCGGCCGCGCTCGGGTCGGCCGCGCTCGGGTCGGCCGCGCTCGACGTCACAGCTGCAGCCCGTCGGGGACCGTGTAGAACGTCGGGTGCCGGTAGATCTTGTCCGCTGCCGGGTCGAACAGCTCGGGTGCGGCATCCGGGTCGCTGGCGGTGATCGAGGCCGACGGCACCACCCACAGCGAGACGCCTTCGCCACGCCGGGTGTAGAGGTCGCGGGCATTCTGCAGCGCCATGGTCGCGTCCGCGGCATGCACCGAGCCGACGTGCTGGTGGGCCAGACCTCGGCGGGCCCGGACGAACACCTCCCAGAGCACCCCGTCCGGCCAGGGTCCCCCGGCGGCCCCGACGAGAGGCAGGTCCCCGGTCACCGGCCGCCTCCGGTACCGGGTCCACCACGACGCGGGTGCCGGGTGGCGTACGCCGCGGCGGCCTCGCGTACCCAGGCGCCATCCTCGTGGGCGCGACGCCGGCGGGCCAGCCGCTCGGCGTTGCACGGGCCGTCCCCGGCCACGACCCGGAAGAACTCGTCCCAGTCGATCGAGCCGTGCACGTAGTGACCGGTCTCGGGGTCCCGGCGCAGGGCAGGGTCGGGCACCCCCAACCCGAGAGCGTCGGCCTGCGGGACGGTCATGTCGACGAACCGCTGGCGCAGCTCGTCGTTGCTGAACCGCTTGATCCGCCACCGCATGGAGGCCGCCGAGTGCGGGGACCGGTCGTCCGGGGGCCCGAACATCATCAGAGACGGCCACCACCACCGGTCCACCGCGTCCTGGGCCATCGCATGCTGGGCCGGGGTCCCCGCGCTCAGGGTGGCCAGCAGCTCATACCCCTGCCGCTGGTGGAACGACTCCTCGCGGCAGATGCGGGTCATCGCCCGGGCGTACGGGCCGTAGGAGCACCGGGTCAGCGGCACCTGGTTCATGATCGCCGCGCCGTCCACCAGCCACCCGATCGCCCCGACGTCGGC
>JAJYSQ010000391.1 GCA_021793495.1 Actinomycetes bacterium | reverse complement strand
CGGGCGATCCCGTCGTCGTGATGCAGGGGGTCGAGGGTTCGAGTCCCTTCAGCTCCACGTTTGAGCAGGTCAGAGGCCGTTTCTCCGGGTGGAGAGGCGGCCTTCTTGCTTGTCGGTGGCCACAAACTGGACACACAGCCCGGTCGTGGTCGTGCACTCCGAGCGCGCGTGAGCTCGGCGACCTCGGTCGTCGCGTGGCCTTCGGTCTGTACGAGTCGACTCCGGGGTGCGCGCGTCTGGGGTTCGAGTGTGCTGATGCGCAGGCCGGCGGCGTGAGACTCGAATCGGGGGGCGACGGGTCGGTGCGCGACCCGGAGCAGCGGGTCAGTCGGCATGAGGGCCGCGTGGTCAACCAGGCCCCCGGTGGCTCACGCGACCCCGTCGAGTTCAACCGTCCCGTCTGCGCGCCATTCGAGGACACCTTCGTCCATGGCGCGGGCGTCGAAGCCTTGCCGGCGTAGCTGGTGGGCGGCCTGGCGGGCCAGGCGGCACAGCTCGCCGCGGCAGTACAGGACGACGGGCCGGTCCGGGGGGATCTGGCCGGTGCGCTCGGTCAGGTCGGCCAGGGGGATGGACAGGGCGCCGGGGAAGTGTCCGTCGGCGTACTCCTGGGCTGGACGTACGTCGACCACGGTCATCGCCGAAGTGACGGCGGCGGGGTCGATCGTCGGGGCGGCGGCCGTCCCGTCGGCGTCTGCCAGGTACTGTTGCAGGGTGTCGCGTAGCTCGGGGGAGCGGGTCAGGCCGACGCGTTTGGCGGCGACGAACAGCTCGGCCACGTCGTCGCCGGCGAGCCTGTAGTGGATCGTGGTGCGCTCCCGGCGGGTGCGGACGAGGCCGGCGGCCTTGAGTGTCTGCAGGTGGGCCGAGGTCGTCGTCAGTGCCATCCCCGACATCCGGGCCAGGTCGTCGACGGAGTGCTCGCCCTGGGCGAGCAGCTCGATCAGTTCGAGGCGACGACCGTTGCCGAGGGCCTTGACCAGCGATGCCAGGACGTCAAAGACGTCGGCCTTCGTCGTGCTCCCGAACTTCATGGAATACAGGATACGGTGAGGGGCATGACGAGGGTGCTGATGGTGATCAACGGCGCGGCGTACGGATCGGACGCGACGTACAACGCGGTGCGCCTCGCGGCCGCTCTGGCGAAGCGCGACGCGGTGGAGCTCACGGTATTCCTCATGGGTGACGGGGTGACCGCCGCGATCGGCGGGCAGAAGACCCCGGACGGGTACTACAAGCTCGACCGCATGCTCGGCGGAACGATTCGCGCCGGCGCGCAGGTGCTGTGCTGCGGCACGTGCATGGACGCTCGCGGCGTCGCCGAGGCGATGCTGCTGCCCGGGGCCCGGCGTTCCACGATGGAAGAGCTGGCCGATGCCACGTTGGCCGCCGACAAGGTCCTCGTGTTCTGATGGGCGCCCCGCGCGCACCACACCCGGGCCTGGCGGGCCGGCCGGTCTACCTGGACTACAACGCCACCACGCCGGTCGACCCGGCGGTGCTCGAGGCGATGCTGCCCTACCTGGCCACGGAGTTCGGCAACCCCTCCAGCGCACACGCCTACGGCGCAGCCGCCCACGCGGCCGTCGACGAGGCCCGCGCACGGGTCGCGGACCTAGTCGGGGCGACAGCCGGTTCGTCGGTGGTGTTCACCGGAAGCGGTTCGGAGGCCGATGCGCTGGCCATCCGCGGGGTGGTCCTCGCCGCCCGGCCGGCGGGCCGAGGGGCACACGTCATCACGCAGGCCACCGAGCACCCAGCCGTCTTGGCCGCATGCGAGGAGCTGCGGGACGTGCACGGGGTGCGGATCACGGTGCTGCCGGTGGACGCGTTCGGCGTCGTCGACCCGCAGGCCGTCGCCGACGCGATCGGACCCGACACGGTCCTGGTGACGGTGATGCACGCGAACAACGAGACCGGCACGATCCAGCCGATCGCCCAGATCGCGGAGATCGCCCACGCCCGCGGGGTGCTGCTGCACACCGATGCCGCCCAGTCGGTCGGCAAGATCACCGTCGATGTCGCAGCCTTGGGTGTGGACCTGCTGACGGTCGTCGGGCACAAGGTCTACGCCCCCAAGGGCATCGCCGCCCTCTACCTCGCACCGGGCGTGCGGCTGCACCCCGTCATCGGCGGCGGTGGCCAGGAGGGCGGGTTGCGGGCCGGCACCGAGAACGTGCCGTACGTCGTGGGCCTGGGACGAGCCGCCGGGCTGGCCGCCGCAGCCCTGGCCGACGGCGAGAGCGCCCGCCTGACGGCGCTGCGCGACCAGCTGCACGCCCACCTCGACGAGCTGCTCCCGGGCCGGGTCCACCTCAACGGGCACCCCACCGAGCGGCTGCCCAACACGCTGAACGTCAGCTTCGACGGCGCCCGCGCCCTGACCGTGCTCGATCGTCTGGACGCCGTCGCCGCCTCCGCGGGCTCCGCCTGCCACTCCGGACAGGACAAGCCCTCCCCGGTTCTGACCGCCATGGGCGTTCCCCACGACCAAGCCATCACGGCACTGCGACTCTCGCTGGGACGCTGGACGACGAGCCAGGAGATCGACCAGGCCGCCGAACGCATCGCCGCGGCGGTCACCACCTCGGGCTGATGGCTCGCCGGCGGCCGGTGCAGCTGGGACTGCGGCAGAACGCGGCGCAGTTCACGCTCCTGGTCGCGGCCCTCGTCGGCGGCATGGTCGGCCAGCAGCAGACCACGCTGCCCCTGCTGGCCCGCCAGACGTTCCACCTCAGCGGGTACGCATTCATCTTCACCTACGTGGCCGCATTCGGGATCACCAAGGCCGGCGCCAACTACGTGGCGGGCGCCCTCGCCGACCGGTTCGGCCGCAAGCCGGTGCTGGTCGCCGG
>JAJYSQ010000390.1 GCA_021793495.1 Actinomycetes bacterium | reverse complement strand
CTCGAACGACGCGGGAACCTGCACGGCACCCTCCTCGGGCTCGGGGTTCAGGTGCGGCGAGCCTGCGGCCCTGCGGCCGAGCGGTCAAGGCCCGGATAAGCGAACGCTTATCCGAGTGCGTCCCCAGTCCCCTGCCCGGTGTCACGCCAGTGTCCCCTGCCCGGTGTCACTCCGGCCCGGGCGACCTATCCTCGCGGGGTGACCCTCACCCAGCTCGGGGCCTTCGTGCTGGTGGCTCGCCTCGGCTCGGTGAGGGCGGCGGCCGAGGCGCTCGGGGTCAGCGAGCCGGCGGTCTCCCAGGCCCTGGCCGTGCTGCGCAAGTACCTCGGTGACGAGCTGCTGGTCCGCGGCCCGGGCGGGATGACTCTCACCGCGGGTGGGGCCCGGCTGCTCGGGATCGCGTCGCAGATGGTCAGCCTGGGTGCGGAAGCCGAGGCGCAGGTGCGGGCCGCCCGCGGGGCGCCCGAGCAGCTGCGGGTGGTCGCCGAGAGCGTGCTGGCCGAGTACGTGGTCCCGGGCCTGCTGGAGGCGTTCGAGTCGCGGGTCCGCGCGGTCGATGCTTCGGTCGGCGTGGCCCGTAGCGACGCGATGGGGGCACTGGTCCACGAGCATCTCGCCGACGTGGCGCTGGGTCACGGCCCGGGTCCCGTCGGGCTACCGGGGATGGTGAGCCACCCGGTGATGCGGGCCCGGCTGGTCGTGGTGGGTGCCCCGGGTTCTCCGCGCCGGGCGCCGGTGGACTGGTTGGTGGACCCGGCCTTCGACGACCCGGCCTCGCCGGTGGCGGCGGTGCTGGCCCGGCTGCGGGTGCCCGAGGCCGCGGTACGGGTCTACCCCAGCCAGGCCGCCGCGCTGGTCGCCGCGGCCGAGGGGGAGGGGCTGGCTCCGGTGCTGGAGCACCTGGTCCTCGACGAGCTCACCCGCGGGCGGCTGCGCCGGGTCGCGGTCCCCGGAACCCCGTGCGAGGCCTGCTGGTACGCCGGCGCGTTGAGCCTCGAACGCCGAGCCCCGGTGGTCACCTCGTTCTTGCGGTTCCTGGCCACCCCGGTGGCCATGCAGCTGATGCACCGCCCCCGCCAGGGCACGCCCCCCGGCCGGTTCCGCCCTCCGGTCTACGTGACCATCTGGTCGGGGCCGGGTTGGGGGCCCGGGTGACCCAGCACGCCAGACCGGCGGTAGCGCCAGACCGGCGGTAGCTGTTCGCAGACCCGAGCGCGGCAGCGTCCGGTGGGTATGCTCCAAGTATGACCACCAAGATCGCCGTCAGCTTGCCGGACGAGCTGGTCCAAGCCGCCCGGCAGGCCGTTGCGGACGGTCGAGCCACATCCGTGTCCGCTTTCGTGGCAGCGGCCATGGCCGACCGGGAGCGGATCGAGAGCCTGGCGGCCCTGGTCGCGGACATCATCGCGGAAGACGGCGAGCCGAGCTCGGAGGACTACGCGTGGGCTGACCGGGCGCTGGGACGGACATGACCGGGCTGACGCTGGACGCCGGTGCGCTCATCGCCGTCGAGCGAGGATCGGCACGGATGACCGCGCTGCTTCGTCGGGTCGTCGACGAGGGGATCGCCCTGTCGGTCCCCGCCGGAGTGGTGGCCCAGGCCTGGCGTGACGGCAGCAGGCAGGCCCGGCTCGCGCGCCTGCTGTCCGCGTCGGAAACTGAGGTCGTCGCGATGGACCATGTGACGGCGCGCGCCATCGGAGCGATGTGCGGCCACGCCGGCGTCGACGATGTCGTGGACGTTTCGGTGGTGCTGTGTGCCCGCGAACGCAGCGCCACGATCGTCACGTCCGATCAGCGGGATCTGCGCCGTATCGACGCCGGGGTGCCGTTGATCGTTCTCTAGCGGGAGAGCCCGGAACGGACCGCCCGCAAGGACGACAGGTCCGAGATGAGGTCGGCGACCTGGCCGGTGGCCCGCTGTCACGTCAGTACTCGGGCTGGTCGCGCAGGTCTGGGCCGGCCTCGTGGGCGACGACGCTGCGCTGCAGGCTCGGCTGTTGGACCTGTCCGGGCGTCGGCCCTGAGCCCTGCGTCCGTCCTGACCGGCACGTCGTCGACCGAGGCGCGCGTCCCTCGTGGGGCTCGCGTGGTCTTTGACCACCGGTGTGTCGTGGCTCGCTTCGGGCGGGGCGCGTCGCCGCAGGTCAGCGCCGTGCCGCCGCGCTGGCCCGGGCCGACGATCAGGTGTGTATCACTGTGATCGCGCAGCGCGGTCCCGGCGCGGAAGCCAACCGCAGATCCGCAGTGACCAAAGCACAGTCGAGCTGTTCGGCCAGCGCGACACAGGTCGCATCATAGGGACTGACGTTCGCTCGGAGCTCGTAAGCGCGAGGCATGAACGGCAGCACCGGGTATCGGTCGGCCGGAAGCGCGGCCAGATCGTCCACTGCCGTGGCGAACCGGCGGGCGGTCATCGCCTTGGCCAGCCACCGGCGACGCAGGACAGAGACAACCTCGACATCGACCAGGTCCGGAACGCTGAGCTCGTGACCGACGAGAACCTCGCGAGCGCGATCACCGTCGGCACCGTCGTCGCCCACGACATTGGCAAGGACGGACGCATCGACGACGATCATCGATGGTTTCGCTCAGCCGCGAGATCCTCCACAGCCTGTCCGAGCCCGATGCGACCGCCGTGACGCGTCGCGATCCGGGCGAGCACCTCATCCATGGAGGGGCGCTCAGCGAGCCGACGCAGTTCACTGGTCAGGTACTGCTGCAGCGACTGGCCGCGCTCGTCGGCGCGGGCCTGCAGCCGGGCATGGACGTTCTCCGGCACGTCCCGAATCAACACGTTTGGCACGCTTACATTATGCAAGCACCATCGATGCCGTTGCAACACCCCAAGCCACC
>JAJYSQ010000389.1 GCA_021793495.1 Actinomycetes bacterium | reverse complement strand
CCCGGTCACAGCGCGCCGACCACCTCGGCGAGCAGCCCACCCATGCGCTCGGCGGCGGCCGCGCCGGCAGCCAGCACCTCCGCATGGTCCAGCGGCGACCCGCTCATCCCGGCGGCCAGGTTGGTCACCAGCGACACCCCGAGCACCTCCAGCCCGGCCTCGCGGGCAGCGATGGTCTCCAACGCCGTGGACATCCCCACCAGGTCGGCTCCAGCCGTGCGAAGCATCCGGATCTCGGCCGGCGTCTCGTAGTGCGGGCCGGGCAGCGCCGCGTAGACGCCCTCGGCCAGGGACGGGTCGACCCGGCGGGCCAGCTCGCGCAGCCGCGGGGAGTACGCGTCGGTCAGGTCGACGAACCGGGCGCCGACCAGCGGTGACCGGCCGGTCAGGTTCAGATGGTCGCTGATCAGCACCGGCTGGCCCGAGGAGTACGGCTCCCGCAGGCCGCCAGCCCCGTTGGTCAGGATCACCGTGCGTACCCCGGCGGCCGCAGCGGTCCGCACGCCGTGCACCACCGAGGCGACGGGGTGGCCTTCGTACAGGTGCGTGCGCCCGAGCATCACCAGCACACGGTGACCTCCGGCGTGCACCGAGCGCACCCGGCCGGCGTGCCCGACCGCGGCCGGCGGGGCGAAGCCGGGGAGCTCGGTGGTGGACAGCTCGACCTCGGTCGCCCCGATCGCGTCGGCCGCAGGGCCCCACCCGGAGCCCAGCACCACCAGCACGTCATGGGCGTCCATCTGGGTGCGTCGGGCCAGCTCACCGGCGGCACGTCGGGCGAGGGCGTACGGCTCGCTGGACGCCAGGGAGCCGTCACCTCGGGCAGGTCCATCGTCGGCCCAGGAGTGGGTAGTGGTCACGGGCGTCAGGCTAGCGGCCCGCCGATGGGCGAGAATGCGGCGGTGACGCGCATGGTGATCATCGGCGGAGGGCCCGGCGGGTACGAGGCGGCGCTGGTCGCCGCGCAGCTCGGCGCCGAGGTCACCCTGGTCGACCGGGATGGCATCGGCGGATCGGCGGTGCTCACCGACTGCGTGCCGTCCAAGGCGCTCATCACGACGGCCGAGGCGGTCAGCGCGGTGGGCGGGGCCGGCGGGCTGGGCGTGCGCACCGGCGGGCTGGGCGAGCGCACCGGCGGGTTGGGCGAGCGCACCGGCGGGTTGGGCGAGCGCACCGGCGGCGGCTCCTCTGGCGGCGCCCGGGTGGACCTGGCGGCGGTCAACGCCCGGGTCCTCAGGCTGGCGACCGCGCAGTCCCTGGACATCACCGGGCACCTGCAGCGCGCCGGGGTCCGGCTGCTGGCTGGCGTCGGACGGCTGGAGGGCCCGACCCGCGTGGTGGTACGTCCCCTCACCGCCGATCTTGGTCCGGACCCGCACGCCGGCACCGATCGCCTGGGTGTGGCCGATCGCCTGGGTGTGGCCGATCGCCTGGGTGTGGCCGATCGCCCGGGTGCGGAGGTCCTCGACGCCGACGTGGTGCTGCTGGCCACCGGGGCACGGCCCCGGGTCTTGTCGGGGACGCCACCCGACGGGCAGCGTGTGCTCAGCTGGGAGCAGGTGTACGCGCTGCCGGAGCTGCCCGAGCACCTCGTGGTGGTCGGCTCCGGGGTGACCGGTGCCGAGTTCGCCTCCGCCTACACCGCGATGGGCGTGGAGGTCACACTGGTCTCCTCCCGGGACCGGGTGCTCCCCGGGGAGGACCCGGATGCGGCCGCGGTCATCGAGGACGTGTTCGCCCGGCGGGGGATGAGGGTGCTGGGACGATCCCGGGCAGAGGCGGTGCAACGCGTCGGCGACGAGGTCCGCGTGCACCTTACCGACGGATCCACGGTGGTCGGCAGCCATGTGCTGCTGGCTGTGGGCTCGCAACCCAACACCTCCGGGCTCGGGTTGAGCGAGGCCGGGGTGTGCCGGGATGCTCGTGGGTTCATCGAGGTCGACCGGGTCTCGCGCACCTCGGCACGCGGGGTCTACGCGGCGGGGGATGTCACGGGGATCCTCATGCTGGCCTCGGTCGCGGCCATGCAGGGGCGGATCGCGATGTGGCACGCACTGGGTGACGCGGTCACTCCTCTGGACCTCGGCACGGTTGCCTCGACGGTGTTCACCGATCCGGAGATCGCCACCGTCGGGGTGACCCAGGACCAGGTGGACACCGGACGGACCGAGGCGGTCAGCGTGAACCTGCCCCTGGCGACCAACGCGCGGGCGAAGATGTCCGGGATCGACCACGGGTTCGTGAAGCTGTTCGCCCGGCCGGGCACCGGGGTGGTGGTCGGCGGGGTCGTGGTGGCCCCGCACGCCAGCGAGCTGATCTTCCCTGTCTCGCTGGCCGTCACCGCGAGGCTGACGGTCGACCAGGTGGCCCAAGCATTCAGCGTCTACCCATCGCTGTCCGGGTCGGTCGCCGAGGCTGCCCGTCGGTTGCACCGGACCTCCTGAGACGACGGCCAGCGGCCAGTTGCCAGGGCCGAGCAGTGCGGCCGTCGATGGTGTACGGCAGTACCACGTGGTGTGTCGGTGCGTGCCGGCGGTCGTCCTCCTCCTCGCATCTGGTGCTTTGCGGGTTCACCGTCGACTGGGTGTCGTCCCGTGGCGCGTCGGTACGTGATCGTTGGAACCCCTTGTGCACAAGGGGTTGTGCACACGAGGTTGGGCTCTGGGGGTTGTGCACAGGGGTGTTGGGTCTTGCGGGTTTGTCGTACGTGGTGGCTAGCGTGGGGTTATGGATGAGGGGGTTGGGGTGGGCGAGGTTGATGCGGGTGGGCATCCGTTGCTGGTGGGGTTGGCGGCTGGGTTGGCTGGGTTGGAGCTGGCGGCTGGGACTGGCGCGCAGCGGGTGTGGCAGTTGTCGGGTGT
>JAJYSQ010000388.1 GCA_021793495.1 Actinomycetes bacterium | reverse complement strand
CCACATGGGCAGCCGCATACCTACAAAAACTGGGGCTGCCACTGCGACCCCTGCACTGAGGCGAACACGGTCGAACGCCACCGCGCCCGCCAGGAGCAGCGAGGGCGCTCATGAGCCGTGGACCGGTGGTGCCGGCTACTGCCGTACCGATCGACAAAATCCGTGCCGGTGTGCACCCGCTCGACGGGCTCGGCGTCGAGCCCGCCCGTGTGCTTCTGGCACCCGAGGGGACCGGGACGTGCGGGACGTGCCAGCTGCGGGCGCGTCCGCACAACCCGGCCCGCCGGAACCACCCCAAGTGCTCGGCCGGGCCGCGTCGGGTCCGGACCCGACGCGGCCACGAGGAGATCTGGCCCCGCGCCTCACTGGACGCCTCCACGAACGTCAGGTCCTGGTGGCCTGCATGCAGCGACTACAACCCCCGAGAGGACCCCACGACATGACCCCCCGTATCCGAACGCTGCGCGACCTGGAGGCGACAGTCGCCTCTCTGGCGGTAGAGAACGAGGCGATCCGCTCTGAACTCGACCAGGCGCATCGGGCACTCACCCGTCTCGCTGAGGCCGTGCTAGCCGAAGCTGCGCCTGGGACGGAGCTGCATTCCCGAGCGCTCACCGCCAAGTACATCCGCGGGCACGGAGGGACCGGTGAAACCCGTGGCTGACCCGACCCAGCCGAGCCTGCTCGCCCACCTGCCACCGGCCGGTGGGCGGTCCTGGACGGCCCGCTGCTACGCCGCTGGGCGCAACGCGCTCGGCGGCTACAGCGGCGGATCGTTCCAGTGCACGTTCGCCTGGCCCGTCGAGCCGACCGTGGACGATCCGGCGCTGATCGACTACCTGGCGAGCCGGTACATCGACACTCACTACTACACCGAGCGCATCGAGGAGATCCACGTGTACTGGGTCCGCCCCGCCGACGAGGAGGCCGGCGGTGGCGGCCATGTCTGAATACACCGCAACCGGGCCCCTGACCCTGACCGCTGACCGCAGCCCAGCGGACGACGACCTGGTGCACATCGCCTGCGACTACTGCGACCTCACCGTGACCCTGTGCGGCGCCGACACCTCTGCGGAAGAGTTCGTCGACGACGACGTGACCTGTGTTGTCTGCCTCGACCTGGAGGACGTCTACGACGCTTCTGGGATCTGCTGCCCCAAGGGAGCGCGCCGTGGCTGAGCTTCAGATCACGTGGGAGCGGTGGGAGCCGTCCCCGGTCATGACGCACCTGGACCAGTCCTGCGACAAGTGCCTGTACGCCGGGCCGCTGCTGCACCGGTTCGGCCTGACCCACCAGCCGGCCAAACGGGTGCGGCGGATCGTCCAACGCTCACGGATCGCTGAAGGGCAGCGCCCGAAGGCGGTCACCGAGTACCAGGCCGCGCGGATGCTCCGCACGCACTGGGCGTCCCGGTGCCAATCCTGCGGTGAGGAGATCGTCTACCTCATGGCTACGTGGGACGAGGTCTCTGAGCTGTACCGGTCCCCGGACTTCGACATGGCGAAGCACGCGCGGCTCGACCAGCCCGCCCTGTTCGACCTGGAGGTGCCGTCGTGACCGTCTACACCCAGCCCACCCTCGACCTTGAACCCGTCACATGGTCCGACGCGTTCGCCGTGCTCGGCAAAGCGGGGGTGCGGTTCACCCGCAACCCCGACTCGTGGCGGTCCAGCATGGAGTCGTACTCGGCCGCCTGGTGGGGCAGCAAGTACTTCGGGGACGGCTCGTACGTCCACATCCACGTGCAGTTGTACCGCCGGGGCATGGGGTTCCGGTGGCAGATCGACGCCCACCGCATGGATGCCACCGGGGGGACCGGGTTCTACGGGGGCGCGCTGTGCCGTGAGCGCCACAGGGTCCTACTGCACGACCCGACCCCCGGCCAGGCCATCGCCGCGCTCAGGGTGCTCGGCGTGTCCGACACCAGCCCGTGCCGGTGGGCTGATGTGTCCAGGGCGCTCACCGCCTCTGGTATCACCCTCACCACCCGCCAGCCGAGGCCGGGCCTGACCGCCGACTACCAGCGCGTATGGCGCGGCGAGGGGCCTGGGTCTGAGGCGCTGGCGTACCTGCAAGCTAGGGGCCGGTGGGTGATGATCGCGCGCTCCACCAGCCTGGCCGGTGATCGCCCGGCCACGGACCACCAGGTGGTGCTGTACGACCCGTCTCCGGGTCAGGCGCTGGCCGCGCTCACCGCCGCGGGGGTGTCTCATGGCTGAGATCGAGATCGTCGTTCACGGGCTCCCCGGCCCCCAGGGGAGCAAGAAGTTCGTGGGCCGCAACCGGGCCGGGCGCGGCATCCTCGTCGAGTCCTCGGCGAAGGTGAAGCCGTGGCGGGCCGCCGTGTCCGCCGCAGCTCTCGCCGTCCGCCCCACCACCCCGCTCGACGGGCCACTCCAGGTGGACATGGTGTTCACCATGCCGCGGCCGAAGTCGCACTACGGGACCGGCCGCAACGCCGGCGTCCTGAAGCCGCGCTACGTCGGCGCGACCCCGTACCGGGTGCCGGACCTGTCGAAGCTCTGCCGCTCGACCGAGGACGCGCTCACCGACGCCGGGGTGTGGGCCGATGATGCCCGTGTCGTCGAGTACGGGCGCCTCGCGAAGGTCTACGCCGACTCGCCCGACCCGGACGCGCTCGCTGTGCCGGGCGCGGTCATCCGTGTCAGGGCGTACGTGCCGGCGGGGCTGCTCATCACCGAGATCGGGGGCGCCGCGTGACTGGCATATTTTGGTATAACCCCGACCCCCCTAAACCCTTGTCGCTCAAGGCGTCTCAGGGCAACTTTGACCGGATGAGACAACACCAGGATCACGCGCGGCTAGGGCTGGCGCGGCGGCCGTTCAGGGAGCACGCCGCCGCGCTCCCTCAGA
>JAJYSQ010000387.1 GCA_021793495.1 Actinomycetes bacterium | reverse complement strand
GGGGACGGCGTCGGTCGACGAGGTCCTCGCCTCGACGCTCATCGTGCCGGCCCGGGTGATCGACATCAGCGCTCGCCTGGCCGGGGATGCCGACGGGACGCTGCTGGTGCACGATGTCGCCGAGCACGAAGCAGCGCACGGGACGATCCCCGAGGGGTGCGCGGTCCTGCTGCGCACCGGGTGGGAGGAGCACAACACCGACCTCGAGGCGTACGCCGGGGCGCCCGGGGAGCTGCGGTTCCCGGGATTCGGGGTCGAGGCGGCCCAGCATCTGGTCGACCGTGGGGTCGTCGGCCTCGGCGTCGACACCCTGGGCATCGATCCTGGGTGCGCGGCGAGCTTCCCGGTGCACAAGCAGGTCTCGCACCCGCGTGGCGTCTGGCACCTGGAGAACCTGATGAACCTGGCGGCCCTTCCGCCGAGCGGAGCATGGGTGTTCGTCGGCGTGCCGAAGCTCGTCGGTGGCTCCGGCTTCCCGGCCCGCGTCCTGGCCTTGGTCCCCTGACTCCGGGGCGGACGCCGGATCCCCGATCCGTACGCCCTACCTGAGGTGTTCTGCCCACTTCCCCGGCGACACGCTGGTGGTCAAACAGGGGCCCGCAGCGCCGCCTGGCGCGTCCCGGGTCACAGGGGCGAGCCCGGGGTCACGTGGGCAGCACCCCGCGGCCGATCACCGCAGCCTCCAACGCGAGCAGCTGGGACTTGCGTTCCAGTCCCCCGGCGTACCCGGTGAGCGCCCCCGACGCGCCGAGGACCCGGTGGCACGGAACGACGATCGACAGCGGGTTGGTCGCGACGGCCCGCCCGACAGCCCGTGCCGCCCCCGGGTGGCCGACCTCGCGGGCCAGCGCGCCGTAGCTGGTCGTGCTCCCGTACGCGATGCGTCCCAAGGCAGCCCAGACGGACAGTTGGAAGGGTGTGCCCCGTGGGGCCAAGGGCAGCGCGAACGACCGCTGGCGGCCGGCGAAGTACGCCACCAGAGCCTGCACGGCCGGGGCGAGGCCTCGGTCGTCACGTGTCGCGTCCGCCCCGGGGCTCGGTGCCGTCCGGTGCCCGGGGGTGAACACGCCGGTCAGGGCAAGGATCGCCGGGCCGTTGCTCCCGGGGAGCATGCTCGGCTCGCCGAGCAGCAGCAACTCGCCCAACGGGCTGGACATCGTCGTGTAGTGCGGGAGCTGGGTCGGTGAGCGTCGTGTCATGGTGACACTCCTGGGTTGGCGGGGGACGGTTCGGCGGGGGCTGGGTTGGCGGGGGACGAGTTGGCGGGGGACGAGTTGGCGGGGGCTGGTTCGGACAACGAGGCCCACAGGTGGGCCACCGCGTAGGCCCGCCAGGGCCGCCATCGGCGCCCGAGGCGTGCGACCGCTGCTGGAGTGGCCGGTTGGCCGAGGCGCTCCAGGGCGCGGCGGACCCCCAGGTCGCCGTGCAGGAAGGCGTCCGGGTCCCCCAGTGCGCGCATCGCGATGTACCCGGCGGTCCATGTCCCGATGCCGGGCAGGGCCTCGAGCTGGACTCGGGCCTGGTCGCGGTCGGCCCCCGGGCCCAGGACGAGTCGACCCTCGGCGAGGGCGGCGCACATCGACAGCAGGGCTCGGCAGCGCGCCCGGGGCAGCGGGAGCTCGGCCGGGTCCACGCGGGCCAGGTCGGCGGCCGTGGGGAAGGTGTGGGTGAGCAGACCGGAGGACGTGGCCAGCGGCTGGCCGTACCGGGCGACGACCCGGGCGGCCAGCCGTCGCGCCCCGGCGACCGACACCTGCTGGCCGAGCACGGCGCGCACCGCCAGCTCGTCACCGTCGACGTGCCCGGGGACCCGGCGCCCCGGCACGCGCGACACCAGGGGGGCGAGCAGCGGGTCGGCCCCCAGCTGGGCGTCGACCGCCTGCGGGTCGGCGTCGAGATCCAGCAGGCGGCGCGTCCGGGCGACCGCTGCGGCCAGGTCGGCCGGCGCAGCGAGCTGCAGGACGACCGGCAGGCCGACGCTGGCCACCGCGTGACCCGGCGCGGTGGCTGTAGGCCCGACCTCCAGCACTCCTGGCCCGCGGGGTAGGTGCAGCACGCGGCGGTACGTGCCGGCCTGGTACTCCTCGACGCCGGGGACTGCGCGCGTGCCGAGGAAGGCCAGCACCCCGGTGAGGTCCAGCGGGGAACGGTACGCCAGCCGCAGGGCGATCCTGCCCGCTGCTGGCTCGTCGTGTTCCGGGTTTCGGCCCCGCAGCCCACCAGGGGTGTTCGCGTACACGGTGCGGACCGTGTCGTTGAACTGCCGGATGCTGCTGAAGCCGGCAGCGAAGGCGACCTCGGCCACCGGCATCGCCGTCCGCTCGAGCAGCAGGCGGGCGCAGTGGGCACGCTGCGCGCGGGCCAGCGCCAGCGGACCGGCGCCGACCTCCGCGACCAGCGCCCGGTGCACCTGGCGGGTGCTGTACCCCAGATGCCCGGCCAGTCCTGGGATCCCCTCCCGGTCGATCACCCCGTCGGCGATCAGCCTCATCGCTCGGGCCACCAGGTCGGTACGGCTGTTCCATTCGGGTGAGCCCGGTGCGACGTCCGGCCGGCACCGCCGGCAGGAGCGGAACCCGGCATGCGCCGCGGCGGCGGGTGTCGGGTAGAAGCGGACGTGGTCGCGTCGTGGGGTCAGCGCCGGGCAGCTGGGACGGCAGAAGATCCCGGTACTGGTCACGGCGGTGACGAACCAGCCGTCGAACCGTGGGTCTCGGCTGCACACCGCGCGGTAGCACCCCTCGTCGTCCAGCACGCCGCCCAGCCTGCCCCATCACCGCGAGCGAGGCTGGCGGGAATCGGACGTGACGCTGGGGCGGCCGGGTGTGCGAGGAGTGGTGCGGTGCGTGACGCCGGACACCAGCCCACCGGGAGCATCCAGCGCCGTTCGCCGTGCCGCTG
>JAJYSQ010000386.1 GCA_021793495.1 Actinomycetes bacterium | reverse complement strand
CCGCGGCCAGGGAACGCTCGGCGTGCCGAGCGGCGCCCGGGTCCATCAGGGAGGTCGCCTCGTCCAGCACCAGCGTGTCCGGGTCGGCCAGCACGAGCCGGGCCAGCGCCAGCTGCTGGGCCTGCGCGGGGGTGAGCGTGGCTCCGCCGGAGCCGACCCGGGTGGACAGCCCGGACGGCAAGGCGCGCACCCACGCGTCGGCGTCCACCGTGGCGAGCACTGCCCAGAGGCGCTCGTCGTCCGCCTGTGGGCAGACCAGGAGCAGGTTCTCGGCCACGGTCCCGGCGAAGACGTGGTGCTCCTGCGTGACCAGGGCCACCCGCTGGCGCAGCTCGGCGACCGGGAGCCGGTGGGCGTCGACCCCACCGATCTGCACGCTGCCCTGGCGTGGCGGGTGGACACCGGCCAGCAGCCGGCCGAGCGTGGACTTCCCGGCTCCCGACGGGCCGACGACCGCGACCCTCGAGCCCACCGGGACGTCCAGGTCGATGCCGTGCAGCACGTCGGCACCCTCCCGGTAGGCGAAGTGCACGTCGCGGGCAGCGAGATGGCCGGTACGGGGACGGTCCACGGTCGACGCGGGGCCCGGGTCCACGGTCCGCACGCCGAGCAGCCGGGCCAGGGACGCTCCGCCGACCTGCAGCTGGTCGAGCCAGGACAGGACGGCATCGACCGGGTCGACCAGCATCTGGGCGTACAGGGCGGCGGCGGTGACCGCGCCGATGCTCACCGTCCCGTGCGCGTAGGCCCAGCCGCCGAGGGCGACCACGCCCACCAGCGGCAGGACGTACGAGGCCTCGGCGGTGGGGAAGAACACGGTGCGCAGGAACAGCGTGTACCGCTCGCGGCCCACCCAGGTGCGGATGTCCTCGTCGGTCCGACCGGTGCGCGCCGGTCCCAGCCGCAGCGCCTCGATGGTGCGGGCGGCCTGCACGCTCTCGTGAAGCCCCGCGTTGACCCGCGACCACGCGGCCAGCTCGGCCTGGTACCCGGCCCGGGCCCGGCGCAGGTACCACCGGGTGCCGATCACCAGGATCGGCACCGCTGGCAGCAGCGCCAGGGACAGCAGCGGGGCGGTGACCACCAGGGCGGCGACGATCAGGGTGGCGGTGACCAGCGCGGTGAAGATCTCTGGGGCCGCACGGCGGACCGAGAACGACAGCTGGTCGACATCGGTGGTCGTGCGGGTCACCAGGTCTCCGGTGCCGGCCTGCTCCACGGTGGCCAGCGGCAGCCCGACGACCGCCTCGACCAGCCCCTCGCGCTCCTGTGCCAGCACGGCCTCACCCAGCACCGCCGAGCGCAACAGCGAGGCCCTGGTCAGCACCGTCTGGACGATGAGCGCCAGCAGGAACGCACTACCCAGCAGGTCGACCTCGGTCCCGCTGCGTGGGGTAGCTCCTCGGGCCGCAGCCGCCACCTGGTCGACCAGGTGGCCGAGCACCTGCGGTCCGACCAGGCCGGCCACGGTCGCGGCCAGGTGCAGGCCCAGGATCCCGGCCAGCGCGCGGCGGTGCTGGTGCACCAGGGCTCGGACGTGCCGGCGGACCTCCCCCGGGGGTGCCACCGGCAGCGGGGCACTCATCGCTGGGCTCGCGGCTCGGTCGGCGCTGGCCCCACGGCGCTGGTCGGCTCCTGCGTCGAACCGCGAGTCACCAGCCGCCGGTAGGTCTCGTCGGTGGTCAGCAGCTCGTGATGGGTCCCCTCGGTGCGCACCCGGTGGGTCTGCGGGTCCAGCACCACCACGTGGTCGGCGGCCTCGAGCACCAGCAGGCTGGCGGTGAGCACGACGGTGGTACGTCCGTACCGGAGCTGGCGGACCGAGGCGGCGATGGCCAGCTCCGTCTGCGCGTCGACCGCGCTGGTCGGGTCGTCGAGCACCAGGATCTCCGGATCGGCGTGCAGCGCCCTGGCCAGGGCCAGCCGTTGACGTTGGCCGCCGGACAGGGACCTCCCACGCTCGGGCAGCTCGGTGTCGATCCCGTCCGCCAGCCCGTCGACCACCTCGTCGGCGTAGGCGGCAGCCAACGCCTCGCCGACGGTGACGCCCGTACCGGAGCGTGGCACGTCGAGATTGTGCGCGACCGTGCCAGCCAGCAGAACCGGGTCGGAGTCCACCACCAGGATGCGGCGGCGCACGACCTCACGCTCCAGCGACCCGAGCGCCACCCCGTCCAGCCAGACGTCGGCCGCCCGGTATCCACCGAGCCGGTCGGCCAGCGCCGCGGCATGCTCGGGACCCGAGGTGACCACGGCGGTCATCCGACCGGCCTGGACCACCAGGCCGCTGGCGGCATCGACCAGGGGTCCGCGTCCGGGCTCGCGGGTCGGCGTGCTCGGTTCTGCCACCTCCGGCTCATGGCCCAGCACCGTGGTCACCCGGGCCGCGGCGACGATCCCGCGCGTCCACTTCTGACCGGACTCGATCAGCGTGCGCAGCGGCAGGACCAGGAAGGCGGCGTAGGAGTAGAAGGCCACCAGCTCGCCGGCACCGAGGTGGCCACCGAGGGCCAGCCGCGCCCCGATCCAGGTGATGGCCACGACCATCAGCCCGGGGAGGGCGATCTGCGCGGCGTCCAGCAGGGTGTGCACCCGGGCGGTGGCCACCGCGGCCTCGCGGACCCGCTGGGACGCGGCGGTGAACCGGGCCTGGAACACCTCCTCCCCGCCGATGCCGCGCAGCACTCGCAGACCGGCCACGGTGTCGGCGGCCAGGGTCGTGGACTCGGCCAGCCGCCCCCGCTGGGCGCGTTCGCGGCGCTGCAGCGGGCGCACTCCCGTGGCCGCGGCGGCGACCAGCGTCGGTACGCCCAGGGCCAGCACCAGGCCCAGCGGCAGCGAGGAGCGCAGGACGATCACGACCACCAACGGGTACGAGACCAGGGCGCCGGCCAGGCGTGCGGAG
>JAJYSQ010000385.1 GCA_021793495.1 Actinomycetes bacterium | reverse complement strand
TTCCGAACACCCCTGGTCCCCGGCCGACGGGTCTTGTCCGGACATATTGGCACTCCTTGACCGGTCCGTGGCCTGGGGGCAAGGTCGCAACGGTACCGTACTGATGTTCTGTGACAGAGGTATCTGTCTCGGCGGGTTCCGCCGTCCCGGTGTCCTCAGCGCAGCAGCACCTGTCCGCCGGTCCCCACCCCACGAGGGGGACCACCTGCCGTACCCGTGAACCGGGAGGACGCCGAGTGACCACCCCGACCCGCACCTGGCGGGAGAAGCTGCTCACCGAGCAGGAGCGGCCCGCGTCGATCAAGGCGAGGTCCAACGCCCCGTGGCTCGCCGTGATCACCGTCTGCTTCGGCGCCTTCATGGGTCAGCTCGACGCCAGCATCGTCACCATCGCCTTCCCCGCGATGCGCGCCCAGTTCCACACGGGGCTCGGCGCGATCGAGTGGGTCTCGCTGTCCTACCTGGTGACCCTGGTCGCGATGCTCACGCCGGTCGGCCGCTTCTCCGATGTGCACGGACGCAAGCTGCTCTACACCTGGGGCTTCGGGGTCTTCACCGTGGCCTCGGCGGTGTGCGGGGCCGCCCCCACGCTGGCCGCGCTCCTGGTGTTCCGGGTGATCCAGGCGTTCGGGGCCGCACTGATGCAGTCCAACAGCGTGGCCCTGGTGACCACCAGCGTCAGGCCCGCGGACCTGCGCAAGGCCCTGGGGATCCAGGGCACGGCCCAGGCACTGGGGCTGGCTCTCGGACCGACCGTCGGTGGTCTGCTCGTAGCCGCCGGGGGATGGCGGCTGGTCTTCTACGTCAACGTCCCGGTCGGGATCGCCGCAATCGTCATGGCCCGGTACCTGCTGCCACGCACCCACCACAAGTCGACGATGGAGCAGACCGACTGGGCCGGACTGGTGCTGCTCGGTGCCACGACCAGCGCGCTGTTGCTGGCCATGTCCGCGATCTCCGGTCTGCACCTGGGCAGCTCGGCGGTCATCGCGCTGTTCGTCCTCTCGGCGGTGCTGCTGGTCGCCTTCGTCTGGCGGGAGCACACCGCGGCGGAGCCGCTGGTGCCGCTGTCCCTGCTGGCCCACCGGGACATGGCCACCGGGTTGACCAGCGGGATGTTCGCCTTCGTCGCACTGTTCGGGATGCTGGTCGTCGCCCCGTTCCTGCTCGACGCGCGCGGCATCCACGTGGCGATCGCCGGAATCATCCTGACGGCTCTGCCGCTGGGGATCGGCATCGCGGCCGCGGCGGCCGGCGCGCTGTCGGGCAAGTTCTCTGGCCGCCTGCTGACCGTCACCGGCATGCTGATCGCGGCCGTGGGGTTGGTGGCCGCCGGCCTGTCCGGCTCCGTGACCGCCCTGCTGGCGGGCGCGCTGCTGATCATGGGGCTGGGGATCGGGGTGTTCAACCCCTCCAACAATGCCGGGATCATGACCTCCGCCCCGTCGTCCAGCGCGGGGCTGGCCAGTGGGCTGCTCAACATGACCCGGGGGCTGGGCACCGCCCTGGGCGTGGCGGTGGGCGCGCTGACCTACCACCTGGGCGGAACAGGCGCCTCGGCACCGGAGCACGGCTTCCTGATCGCCAGCGTGGTGCTCGCCATCATCGCCGCTGGCGCCGCTCTGGTGTCCCGGTTCGGCTCACGGCATGCGCCCGGGTCGGCCGGGGGCTCGGTGCACTACGTCGAGGCACTCTAGGACGACGGACCCGCCGATGACGGACCCCACCCCCGGAACACCCGCCGAGATCCGGGAGCTGGCCGACGTGATCGCGCGCCTGCGCCGCGCGATGCGTCGTGCGGCACGTGCTGGCGGTGACCACGAGCGGTTGAGCGTCGCCCAGCTCGAGCTGCTCGCGGCCGTGGCTGAGCGCCCGGATGCTCGCCCTGGCGAGCTGGCCCAGGTGCTGCGGCTGGCCCCCAACTCGGTGACCACGCTGACCCACGGGCTGGTGGCCACCGGACTGATCACCCGCCGGGGGGACGCGCACGACCGCCGGGCCATCCGGTTGTTGCTGACCCCCACCGGGGCACGAGCGCTGGACTCGTGGCGATCGGTGAACGAAGCGGCGCTGACCACCGCGATGGACGCCCTGCCTGACCGGGAACGGGCGGCGGTGATCGGTGCGCTGCCCGCCTTGACCCGTCTGGTGGAGCAGATCCCGGAGAGCACGAGGGCCCAGGACCGGGACCGTGGCGCACCACCGGATCCGGTCCTGGGCCCCGCCCCCACCTGACTCAGCCGTTGGCCTCGTGGTAGGCCTCGATGACGCCGCCCGGGATCCGGCCACGGTCGCTGATCTCGTAGCCGCTGGCCCGGGCCCACGTGCGGATGTCCTGGTTCAGGTTCCCGGACGACGCCGGAGCCGCCGCCCGAGCCCGGGGCTTGGCGCGGCCTCGACCAGCGGCCCGGCCACCCACCCGCCGCGCAGCAGACACCCAGGGGGCGAACACGTCACGCAGCTTGTCGGCGTTGCTCTCGTTCAGGTCGATCTCGTAGGTGACACCGTCGAGAGCGAACGTCACCGTCTCGTCGGCGTCACCACCATCGAGATCGTCGATCAGCAAGACCTGTGTCCTTTGCGCCATCCCGGCACTTCCTCTCATCACAAGCGTTGGTCGCGGCGGTCGGAATCCAGGGGCCATGAGACTGGGAAACCCAGAGGCCGGTCAGCGTCCGGCATGCATGAGCTCGTCCCGCATCACTGCCCTGGCTTCTCACTAGTACCGCGGGAAACTTCGTGAACATGACACCACAACTACCCATGAATAGGCAAACGCACCACGCCGGGGATGGGCGACGACGACCCGCCTGAAGGCCGCCCGACTCACAGGTGGCACAGCATGCGGGTGTTCCCCAAGGTGTTCGGCTTCACCCGCTCGAGGTCGAGAAACTCAGCGACCCCCTCGT
>JAJYSQ010000384.1 GCA_021793495.1 Actinomycetes bacterium | reverse complement strand
GATCCCACGCCGCCTGGTGCGGCTGGTCCCCTGGTGCTTCGGCATCCGCGGCGCGCGATGTGGTGGACCGATCGGGTGGTTGCCCACCCGAGGCAGACCGGCGGTACGGAGGCGAGCAGCCGATCATGTCTCCCTCGACCCGACCAGCCCCACCCAGAGGAGGGTGACGGCGGGGAAGAACAGCACGTAGTCCACACTGGCCGCCAGCAGCACCCCGCCGAGCACCCAGGCAGCGACCACGTCCTGCGGATCGTGCCGGGAGCGGTAGGGCCACCACAGCCAACCGGCCGCGAGCAGCAGCACCCCCAGGCCGACCAGCCCCTGGTCGGCCGCCTGCTGCAGCCACACCGAGTGTGCCCACCGGGCATAGGGGTAACGCCGGGCCACCGGGCTGGCCTGGGCGAAGCCGTCCGGGCCGACGCCACGCACCGGGTGTGCCGCGGCGATCACGACCGCGTCGTGCCAGAGGGCCGAGCGCCGCTCGGTGAGCACCCGGTCGGAGAGCGTGACGATCGCGTCCTGATGGGCGGCGCCGGGTCGGTAGAGCGCTCCCACGGCTGCGGTCCACACCCCGGCGGCCAGCACGAGCACCGGGACGGCGAGGATCAGGGTCCGAGCGGTGCGCGGCCGCAGCGTCACCACGGCCACGGCCAGCAGCACCAGAGCCCCGGCGATGGTGCCGCCGGCCGACGGGTCGAGCCGGTGGCCGAGGGTCTGGGACAGGGCCGGCAGGGCGACGAACCCCCAGCCGGCCAGCCAGGCCACCGGACGCAGCAGGCGCGGCCGGACCAGCACCGAGAGGATCGCGCACGCGGCGGCTCCCAGCGAAGCCAGCGTGGCGTTCGCGTTCAGGTAGCCGGTGGGGGCCACCAGCGGCCCGGAGTCGAAAGCGTGCGGGTAGGCCAGGAAGACCCCGGCCATCCCGGCGGTCACGGCGGCCGGTACCAGCCATCGGGCCCGCCGGGAGAGCAGCCGGCCCGCGCCCCAGGCGAGCCCGGCGGCCAGGACGAGCAGGACGAAGGGGGTCGCCGGCACCGTCCGCCCCTTGCTGGCCACCCACCCCCAGCCGCCGAGGACCGCGACGACTATGCCCGCCTGGGCCCCACGGGGGAAGCGTCGTCGGCCAGGCACCGGCGCAGTCTAGGAGCGCGTCCGGCAGGATGCGCCCATGGATTCCCGCGGACGCCTGGTGATCGTCGGAGCGGGCGGGCTGGGCCGGGAGACTCTGGACGCCGCGTTGGCCGCGGGCCTGGAGGTCGCCGGGTTCGTCGACGAGCACCGCGCTGGCCAGCAGGTCCGTGGCCTGTCGGTGCTCGCGCTGGACTCGGTCCGGGTCGGCGAGCGGTACGTGATCGGGATCGCGGACCCCACGGTCCGAGGCCGGCTGGCTGGCGAGCTGGACGCCCGCGGCGGCCGTGCGGTCGGGCTGCGCCACCCGGGCGCGATCGTGGCTCCCGAGACCACGATGGGTGCCGGCAGCATCGTGCTGGGAGGTGCCTACGTGTCGAGCAACGTGCGCACCGGTGCGCACTGCCAGGTGCACTACAACGCGACCGTCGGTCACGACACCGTGCTCGGGGAGCGGGTGAGCATCTTCCCCGGGGCGAACGTGGCCGGCGCGGTGGTGTGCGAGGACTCGGTCACGGTGGGCAGCGGCGCGGTGGTGCTTCAGGGGTTGCGGCTAGGAGCTCGGTGTTTCGTTGGCGCCGGAGCCGTGGTCACCCGGGACGTGCCGGCCGGACAGGTCGTCGTCGGGGTCCCGGCCCGGCGGTTGGCCCGGGGCTGAGCCGGCGTATCGGCCCTGGTACCGGCCCGATGCCGCCCGCAGCGCCACGCCGGCCGCGACCACCGCTCCGGCCACCCCGAGCCCGGCGGCAGGAGAGAAGGGAGCCCCGGTGTCCGGGAGCTGGCCTTGCGAGGCGGAGATCGCCTGGACGGCGAGTGGAGGCGAGGCGGATGGGCTCGTGGGGGTCTGTGAGGCCGAGGTCGCCTGCACGCTCGGTGGCGGGGTCGTGGGAGGCGAGGTCGACGGCTGGGTCAGCGGCGGCGGGTAACTCGTGCTCGTGCTCGGAGTCGGCTGGGGTGATCCGGCCACGGCGGTGCCGGCGAACGAGGCCACGACCGGGGCTGCCCAGACGGCAGCAGCGCCGGCGACCACTGAGCCGCGCAGAACCTGACGGCGGCTCAGGTCGCGCAGGGATCCTGCCATGCCTACCTCCCAGAGTCCTGGTCGAGTCTAGCCGGGGATCCGGGCCTGGGCATCGCCCATCAGGCCGATCCTGCACCTTGCGAGCGGAACCACGCAATGGTCGCGGCGAGCCCGGTGGCCAAATCTACCGGGACCACGTCAGGGAAGAGCGTGCGTAGCCGGGTGTTGTCCGCCTGGGAGTGCGGCACGTCCCCGGGACGGGTGGGACGGTCCTCGACCTCCAACGCGTGGCCCACAGCTTCCTCCAGCAGCCCGATCAGCTCGCGCAGCGATGTACGGGTGCCGAAGGCCAGGTTGACCGGGTCAGGGCTGGACACGCGGCGGACGAGGGCGTTGGTGATCACCTCGGTGACGGTGGCGACGTAGGTGAAGTCGCGGGTCTGGGTGCCGTCTCCTTCGAGTGGCAGCGGCCGCCCAGCCAGGGCGGCGTCGACGAAGGCCGGGACGACCGCTGCGTAGGCGTGCCCGGCTGGCTGCAACGGCCCGAAGATGTTGAAGAACCGGAAGGCCAGCACGTCCAGGCCGTAGCACGTGGCGTATGCCCGTGCGTAGGACTCGCCGGCGAGCTTGCTGGCCGCGTACGGGCTCATCGGCGCCGGGCGAAGCCCCTCGTGCTTGGGCAGCTCGGGATTGGCCCCGTACACCGAGGAGGAGGAGGCGAGGATCACGTGGCCGCACCCGGTGGACCGGGCGGCCTCCAGGA
>JAJYSQ010000383.1 GCA_021793495.1 Actinomycetes bacterium | reverse complement strand
GCCCGCGGTGCTGCTGGTCGGGTTCGAGCCCGAGGAGGAGTCCCCGATCGTCTTCCTCCGGCTGCGCAAGGCGGTCCGCGCGTCCGGCCAGCGGGTGTTCGCGCTGGCCCCGTACGCCTCCCGTGGACTGACCAAGCTCTCCGGGACCCTGGTGCGCACCGTGCCGGGTACCGAGGCGTCGACGCTGCGGGACCTTGCCCCACCGGCCGGCGTCTGGGCCGACCCCGCGGGATCGGCCGCGGACCAGCCGGTCGCCGCGGCGTTGCGTGCCCGGGGTGCGCTCGTGCTGGTCGGCGAGCGGTTGGCCGGGGCTCCCGGGGCGCTGAGCGCGGTGCTCTCCCTGGCCCGCGAGACGGGAGCCCGGGTGGCCTGGGTCCCGCGCCGGGCCGGGGAGCGTGGTGCGCTGGAGGCCGGTGCGCTGCCCGAGCTGCTGCCCGGCGGCCGGCCGACCACGGACGCTGATGCGCGGGTCGATGTCGCGGCCGCCTGGGGCGTGCCGTCGCTGCCCACCCGGGTCGGGCGCGACACCGCCGGGATCCTGGCCGCGGCGGCCGCCGGGGAGCTGGACGGGCTGCTGGTCGCCGGTGTCGACCCGGACGACCTGCCGGACCCCGAGCTGGCCCGGGCTGCGTTCGACCGGGTGGGCTTCCTGGTCAGCCTGGAGATCCGGACCAGCCCGGTCACCCGGCACGCCGACGTCGTCCTGCCGGTGGCGACCTCGATGGAGAAGTCCGGAACCTACCTGGACTGGGAGGGACGGCGCCGGTCCTTCGAGGCCGCCCTGCCCGGCGTGCTGACCGGGCGTAACCCGATGTCCGACGCCCGGGTGCTGTCCCTGCTGGCCGAGGAGATGGGCCGACCGATCGGCCTGCTCACGGCGGACGCGGTGCGCGCAGAGATGACCGAGCTGGGCCCCTGGGAGGGGGCTCGGGCCGATCCGCCGCAGGTTCCGGCAGGCGTCGGCCCGGTGCCCGAGGCCGGCCAGGCTGTGCTCGGCACGTGGCGCCTGCTGCTGGACGCGGGACGTCTCCAGGACGGAGAGCCGTACCTGGCGGCCACCTCCCACCCGGCGACGGCCCGGATCAGCCCGGCCACCGCAGCCGAGATCGGGCTCGATCCCGGTGGCACCCTCCTGGTGGCCGACGACCGCGGCTCGATCGAGCTGCCGGTCGAGCTGACCGACATGCCTGACCGGGTCGTCTGGGTGCCGACCGCCACCCCGGGTGCCGAGGTGCGGGTGAGGCTGGTGGCCGACGCGGGCGACCTGGTCCGGATCAGCGTCGGGGGTGAGCGGTGATGGAGCTGTTCGGTCGCGACGTGTGGTGGATGGTCCTGCTCAAGGCGGTCGTGGTCTTCGTCTTCCTCGTGGTGATGACCCTGTTCACCATCTGGTTCGAGCGCCGCGTGGTGGGGCGGATGCAGCATCGCATCGGCCCGAACCGGGTCGGCCCCTTCGGCCTGCTCCAGTCTCTGGCCGACGGCGTGAAGCTCGCGCTGAAGGAAGACATCGTCCCGGTCGCCGCGGACAAGATCGTGTTCTTCCTCGCCCCCATCCTCTCGGTGGTGCCGGCCTTCATGGTGCTGGCCGTCATCCCGTTCGGTGGGGAGGTGTCGATCTTCGGGCACCACACCATGCTCCAGCTCACCGACCTGCCGGTCGGCGTGCTGTACGTGCTGGCGGTCGCCTCCGTCGGGGTGTACGGCATCGTGCTGGCCGGGTGGTCCTCCGGGTCGACCTACCCGCTGCTGGGGGCCCTGCGCTCCAGCGCCCAGGTGATCTCCTACGAGGTCGCGATGGGCCTGTCGTTCGTCGCCGTGTTCCTCTACTCCGGCTCGCTGTCCACCTCGCAGATCGTGGGTGCGCAGAAGAGCATCTGGTTCGCCGTCGCGCTGCCGATCTCGTTCCTGGTCTACCTGGTGGCCATGGTCGGGGAGACCAACCGGGCGCCGTTCGACCTCCCGGAGGCCGAGAGCGAGCTGGTCGGCGGGTTCCACACGGAGTACTCGTCGCTGAAGTTCGCCCTGTTCTTCCTCGCTGAGTACATCAACATGGTCAACGTCTCGGCGTTGGCCACCACCATGTTCCTCGGCGGTTACCGGCCGTTCTGGCCGTTCTCCCAGCTGGACACCGGCTGGTGGGGACCGCTCTGGTTCATGATCAAGCTGATGGCGCTGCTGTTCGTGTTCGTCTGGCTGCGCGGCACCCTGCCCCGTCTGCGGTACGACCAGTTCATGAAGCTCGGGTGGAAGCTGCTCATCCCGGTCTCCCTCGTGTGGATCGCGTTCGTCGCGGTCATCCGGACGGTGAACAGTCAGTACGGACTGTCCCGCAGCACGATCGTGGCTGGTGGGCTGAGCATCGCCGGGTTGCTGATCATCGCCAGCTTCGTGGCCGAGGCCACGGCCCGACGCAAGGAACGAGCCGCCGAGGGTGGGGAGGTGGTCGAGGAGACCGAGTTCGACCCCTTTGCCGGCGGGCACCCGGTACCGCCCATGCCCGGGCAGCGGCTACCGGTGCCGGTCGGCGTCCTCGCCCTGGGAGCCGCCCCGGATGGTGCCACCGGCCTGTCCTCGCCACCCGGTGGCGACACCGATCCGGACGATGTACGCGCCGACCAGGAGGACACACGTGCCTAAGTTCCTCGATCCGGTCGCGGGGTTCGGCGTCACCTTCGTGACCATGTTCCGCAAGCCGGTCACCGAGCAGTACCCCGAGGAGAAGAAGCCGACCGCTCCGCGGTTCCACGGGCGCCACCAGCTCAACCGCCACCCGGACGGGCTGGAGAAGTGCATCGGGTGCGAGCTGTGCGCCTGGGCCTGCCCGGCCGACGCCATCTACGTGGAGGGGGCGAACAACACCGAGGGGGACCGGTACTCCCCCGGTGAGCGGTACGGACGTGTGTACCAGATCAACTACCTG
>JAJYSQ010000382.1 GCA_021793495.1 Actinomycetes bacterium | reverse complement strand
GTGCATACCCCCGCGGGCCTCGAATCTGCCGCTGCCACACTGACCGTGACGCCGCTGCTCACGGCCGAGAAACCGGTCACCCTGCTCGCCGACCTGGTCCCCGCCCTCGTCCGCCCTCGTCCGCCCCGAGCTGAGACTCCCCGGAAGGCCCACCAGACACGCCCGGGGCTTGACCCAAGATCACGGATCGAGCCTCTGAACGGTACAGACGCCCGTCGGGACAGCGGGACGTGAACTTTCCTGACTCCTTGACCACCAGCGTGTCGTACAAAGTGGCCGTACGAGCCTCTGTGGCGCGATTTCACGACACACTGGTGGTCAAACGCGTGCCGGGCCAGCCAGGCGCGCGTCGTGCCGGGGTGCCGGGCCAGCCGGGCGCGCAGCGGGCGCGACGCTACGCGGGCTCGCGGGGCAGGTCGGCGCAGCTCCGGCAGCGGCGGGTGGCCGGCCGGGCAGCCAGGCGTGGCCCGCCGATCGGCTGGCCGCACCGCTCGCAGGTGCCGTACTCCCCCGAGCGCAGAGCCGCGACCGCTCGGTCGATCTCGTCGAGCCGTCCGCGGGCCTGGTCGAGCAACGTGTGCATCTGCGCCCGCTCGTAGGCGACCGTCGCGCCCTCCGGGTCGTGCTCGTCGTCGATGTTCGTCGTCGCCGAGGACTCCACGACGCTGGCGATGCTGCGCCGTAGGGTCTCGATGCCGGCCAGTACCCGAGCCCGCTCATCGTCGAGCTGGCCCGCGGGGTCCGGCGCGGTCAGGCCATCGCCTGGGTCAGCAGGCTCACGGCCGCCGACGGTACCGCTCCGAGCCCGCCGACCACCACCATCGAGGACACCGAGGACCCGACCCGAGCGAGGTAGGCCGCCTGCGACGGGTCCAGCGTCGCGGCCGACGGGTCGACCAGCAGCAGGAACCACCCGTGGTGGGCGGCGTACGCAGCACCAGCGAGGCCGTCGGGGAACACCGCGCCCGTCGCCAGCACCAGCCCGCTGGTCCCCGGGGCAACCGCGGCAGCGACCAGTGCCGAGGTCGAGTACCTGCTGGCCCCCACGTACGAGGCAGCAGCCGGCGCGGCGGCAGCTGCCGGCGCACCCACGGCGACCGTCGACGCCGCGGCCTGCGGGTGCGCGGCCAGCCACGCGTTGGTGCTCGCCGCCAGCACCGGCCCCTCGGTGAGCAGCACCACCCCGTGGGTGACACCCGCCGCCGCCGCGGCCGACTCGGCATCCGGGAAGTTTTCACCGGTCGCCAGGTAGACGTGGCTGACCGGGTCGGCAGCCAGGATGGCACTGGCGATCAGCGTCGCGGTCTGGTAGCGGGTCGCCCCGCCGATGCGCTGCACGACGTACCCGAGTCTGGTCAGCTGGGCGGTCACCGCAGGGCTGATCGCACCGGTCCCGCCGAGGACGACCACCGTCCCACCAGGGGCGAGCACCGAGGCGATCGCCTGGCGAGCCGAGTCGGACAAGGCGCTCGGCGCGGTGAGCAGCAGCGGGCCCCCCAGCGCGGCGGCCAGCGGCGAGCCGGTCAGCGCGTCGGCGTACACGTCGTTGCGAGCCAGCACCACGACCGCCGCGGAGCCGACCGTCGGGTAGTCCGACGTGGCCAGCGCGGCAGCTGTCGCATCCCGGGTAGCCCCGCCGATCCGCGACGCGACCACCGAGGAGCCACCGGGTGACGCCCCGCCACCACTCGAACCACCCGGGGACGGTGCCTGGGGGCTGGGCGTCAGAGAGGAGGACGGTGGCTGTGACGAGCTGGGTGGTGGGGACGTCGACGGCGGCACGGCCGGCTCGGATGCCGCCACGCCGGCGAGCGCTGCCATGTTCACCACGCCGGGGGACACGCCCATCCCGTCCAGCGCGGCGACCGGCACGGCGGTCGTCTCGACCGCGGTACGGATCTGCGCCGGTGTCGCCGCCGGGTTCAGCTGGCGGTAGACAGCGACCGACGCGGCCACCAGCGGGGCGGCAAAGGACGTGCCGCTTCCCGGCCCGACGAGCGCACCGCCGGAGGAGGACGCGGCCGGGTCCAGGCTCACGGGGACGATGACACCGGGGGCGAACACGTCCACCGACGCCGCCCCGAAGTTCGAGAACGAGGCGAGCGCTCCAGTCGCGTCGACCGCGCCGACCGTGATCACCCCCGGGTTGGTCAGCGAGTCGTTGGCCTGCCAGACCGGGGACGTGTCGTTGTTCGAGGAGTTGTTCGCTGCGGCGATGACCACGGGCACCCCGTGACTGGTCGCGTACGAGATCGCCGCGTCCAACGGCGTGTAGTCCGACGACCCGCCGAACGACATGTTGATGACTGTGGCCCCGTGCGACACCGCGTAGTAGACCGCAGCGGTCGCGTACCCGAGCTGGACCGTGGTGCCCGACCCGACGACCAGCGGCATGACCCTCGCGCCCGGAGCGGCACCAGCCATTCCCGTGCCGTTGCCCGCGGTCGCCGCGATCACCCCGGCCACCGCGGTGCCGTGGAAGTTCTCGCCCGGGTTGGTCACGTCCGCCGTCCCGGTGACCCAGTTCCACCCGTGGCAGTCCCCCACGTAGGTCCCCGACGGGTTGCCGACCGGGTCGATGGTCGACGACCCGCACGCCACGTCCGGGTTCGTCCACACCGCGCCCGCAAGATCCGGGTTCGCCAGTGCCATCCCGGTGTCCAGGTCGGCGATGACCTGCCCGGTCCCGTCCGCGACCGACCAAGCGCTCAGCGCGTGGATGTCCATCCCCGGCGTGGCCGAGGACTGTCCCCACGCCGTCCCGGTGTTGCGCAGGTCCCATTCGTAGGAGAAGTACGGGTCGTTCGGGACCGCCACGGCCCCGGACACCGCCGCCGACGGCGCGGTGCTCACCGCGGACACCCCGGGCAGCGCGCGGACCGCCGAGCTGTCCAGCAGGGCACCGGCCACCATGACCTGACCGGTCGGT
>JAJYSQ010000381.1 GCA_021793495.1 Actinomycetes bacterium | reverse complement strand
CAGCGCCGACAGCGGCTCACCCAGCAGGGTATGGCTGCCATAGCCGAACAGGCTGGCCGCCCAGGCGTTGGTGTACAGCACGTGCTCGTCGGAGAGGATCACCACGCCATCGGGCAGCACCCGCACCAGTTCGCGGAACTGCTCCTCGCGCTCGCGTAGCAGGCGCCGCGATTGCTCCCGCTCGGTCACGTCCTGCAGGGTGCCCAGCACGCGGCTGCGGCCGGACTCATCGACACCACTGGCGGCACGCAGGTGCACCATCAGGGCGCGTCCGTCCATCGACAGCAGGGGCAGCAGTACGGCCACCTGCACCGGATGGCGAGCTGATCACCTCCTGGCAGGACGGATGGATGCGCCTGCTCTCCACCGGGCCCGGCCGGGCTGCGGTGGTCATCACCCACGACGGCGGCCCGCTGCACGTCGCCGATGTGGCCCACGGGGACGGCCCGACCAGGGTGACGTGGACGCGGGACGGCACGGACACGTTCGAGCGGTACAAACGGGACGCCTGGGACTCGTGGATCTATCCGGCGATCGCGCGGTGGAGGGCCGGCCGGTGAGTGTTCTGGATTTCACTCGCCCGCGGCCGTGGGAGCGGCCGGCCCCGCAGGGGTATCCGCGGAGGCCGCTGGGGTGGTATGTGGCGCGGGCGCTTCGGCGTCAGCGGCAGCGGTGACGCTGTGACGCCGCTGGAGTCGGTCACGGTGTTCCTCTGGGTGGTGCTCGCGGCCTTGTCGTGGCTGATGCTGCTCGTGTGCCTGGCGGTCCTGCTGGGCCGCCACCGTTAGATCTGGCCCTCCCGAGGGGCCGCCGCCGGAGGGCACCGCGGCGGTCTTGGCCCGGCCCTGTGGTGGACGGGGCCGGGCCCTTCTTCGCCCGGTCGTGTCACCTCACCACGCACGACCGGGCTCACCCGTTCAGGTGACATATCGATACACCTTCATACAGTGACGACACCATGACTCATAGACGTCCGGGCTCGGGCCCGGACAGCGGCCCGGCACTGGGGGGACCAGGCCGGGCCGCCTGTCTACTCAGGCACCCACATGCACCCATACGGATGATGCGCCCCCGCTCACCCCGGAGCATTCTGGACTCAGTGGGCAGTGCCTACTGGGAAAGGGCCGCCGCCCGGAGTAGGGACCGGGCGGCGGTTCGTCACCTGAACCGGACCTCCACGCGAGCATCCAGGTCAATGTGCCGATACGGTGGCCGCGCCCGCCGGACCCGCACCGACGCCACGAACATCTCGATGTACTCCCGCCACTCCCCCAGATTCAACGCCTCACGTGCCCGCGGATCCTGAAGCGCCGACACATCGAACCGCTCCGGCGGCGGCGGTATAGCCCGCAGTTGCGCCCGGAGCGCCTGCTCCCGCTCGTCCAGGCCCGACCGGGCACGCTGCCACTCCTCCATGTCCAGGGCGTCAGCGGCCCACGCCGCGGCCAGGTCCCCGCGTTTCGACGCGATCCCGACGAGCAGCTCGGTGACCCGTTCCCGCTCCTCAGCGAACGCGTCCCCGGTGAATCGTTCGAGGAACGACTCGGTGGCGAGTTCCCGCATCAGCCGTGTTTTCACGTAGTCCTCGAAAGGGCCAGCGGCGATCCCGACGCAGCTTTTCCCGCCGAGCTGCGTCGAGCAGAAATAGTAGGGACCCGATCCGGTCCGGAATTTCCGTGTCGCTGCCGCGAGGGGCGCCTCGCACACGTCGCAGATGGCGACGCCGCCGGTCAGGAGGTATTTGCGGCGGGTCCGGCCCCGGACCTGCGTGGCCGCGGGGTCGATCCGGTGCACGCTGCCGTCGGCGGTCCGCACCTCCCTGGGGGCGCCGATCCTCGCGAGGATCTGCTGGCGGGTCTCCTCGGAGATGATCGGCTCCCAGTTCCCCCGGGCGACGATCTCCCCGTGGTAGGAGCGCAGACCGGCGACGGCGGGGTTGGTGAGCGCCTGCCGGACGGTCTTGCCGGTCACTACCGAGTGGCGACGGATGGGCTGGCCGTCCTCGCCGAGGAGGAACTCGCCGGTCTCGGGGTCGCGGACCCTGACACGGTGGGCGCCGGTCAGTCCTCGTTTACGCCATTCGGCGGCGATCATCTGGTCGTTCCAGCCGGAGAGGAACGCCTCGGCGGCCCACCGGATCGCGTCGGCCTCTTCGGGAATCTGCTCGTAGGTTCGCTCACCGGTCTCGGTCCGGGCGAGCCGGTAGCCGAGGCAGCGGACGGTGGGGGCGAGCCCGCGGGCGGCCTCGTCGGAGAATTTATCCCGCAGGCGGCGTTTGAGGCGTCGGACCTCGCCGGCGCCGAGGACGGCTTTGATGCCGGCGACGTCGTCTTGCACGCGGATGATCCCGTCCCGGTCGGTGTGGACCTCGCGGACGCCGGCGGCCTCGAGCTCGTCGGCGAACGCGAACCATTCGACGGGTTGGCGGACGATCCGGTACTGCTCGACGCCCCACAGGTGGGCTATGCGTCCGTCGCGGACCCAGTCGCGGAGCCGGTTGAATGCGGGCCGTTCAACGGTGGGGTCGGCGGCGGTGATGTCGTTGTCGATGAAGACCTCGATGGGGAGGTTGGGCCAGTGGCGGGCGGCGTAGGCGCGTCCCCAGCGTTCCTGGGCGTCGACGCCTTCGGAGCGGCCGTTACGGTCGTAGGAGATGCGGCAGTACAGGGCTACTACGGGGCGTGCTGGCGTGGTCATGGAGGGAGTCTACGAGGTTGTATATTGGGGGTCAATGGGGAACCCGAACGGGTATCAATGTGTAAACGCGACGGGGGTTGCCTGTCCGATTCCCTAGACGGCATGAAGCGCGCACCCGGATCGGGTGCGCGCTTCACTGTTTCTACAGCTCGCGAGGTGGACCCGCGGGCGGGGCGGCGTCTTGGATGCGGCCCTCTTCGAGGTAGCAGTCTCGTAGGACACCGATGCTCGTGGTGAGGGCGTCGACCTGCTCGACGATTTCC
>JAJYSQ010000380.1 GCA_021793495.1 Actinomycetes bacterium | reverse complement strand
CACTGGCTGGCCCAGGGGTGAGCCGGAACCGGTGCCGACGAGGATCGCGTTCACCCCACGGACTGGCCGTGCACCGTCCCCGTGGCCCGCAGGAGAGCGAACCGGGCGAACAGCTCCTCGGCGTACCAGCCGGTGGCCGCGGTGCGCCGGATCGCCTCCCGGTGCGCGGCACGTCGGTAGGCGAACTCGGCCACCGCGGCCGCGGAGTCCCACACGCTCAGCGTGCCCTGCAAGCCCACCGGGGCCTCGCCGATCCCGATCGCCAGGCGAAGCCCCGCCGCCTGGCGCAGGTCGGTGGAGACCGGGGGCACCGAGGTCCAGAAGCGTCCCCACTGGGTGGGGCGGATCCGCGCCCGGGTGAGGGCAACCACGGGTCCTCCCCACGGAACTGGTGCTGGTGTCCCGAATGGTTCCCGGTTCGACCAACGTCCTCGACTGGACAAGGGTCGTAGCCGCAGTGCCAGGAGCTCAGTAGCGATCGCATCCCAGGACCGGTGCAGCGCACCGCCGGCGAACGCGTCGGCATCCGCCGGTGTCTCCCAGCAGGCCAGCAACGCCCAGTGGCGCAGATCGGCGTCCCGCCGGGTGAAGGTCCGTCCCGAGCCGGTGCCGAGCAGCTTGGCGAAACGCAACCCCGCGACCGAGTGCAATCGGAACCGGCCTCCGGCCATCCGGAGCAGGGCCGATGGGACGCGTCGGGAGGAGACTCCCCACACGTTCACCGTGACGATTTCCGGTACGACCGTACCGCCAGCGCGGTCGGCAGGCGGAGCAGGGCTGGTCACCGCTTCAGGGTAGGGGCCCGGACCGTGGGCCGCTGCTCGGGGAACAGGGACCGGATGGTCGGGCGGACCTGTCGTCGGTGGACCACCAGCAGGACGGCCGCCAGCGCCGCGTAGACCGCGGAGAGCAGCAGCCGGGCGTGCTCGCCGGGCAGGACGAACTGCACGGCGAACAACCCGAGCAGCGCCCAGGCGGCCCGGCGGGACAGGCTCATGCCGAGCAGCAGCGTGACGCCGAGCATGGTCTGGGTCGCGGTGAGCAGCACCTCTTCGACCTGGCGGGGATCCAGGGGTAGCGCACCGGCCCCGCCGCCGACCAGGTGGGCCAGCGGGAGGCTGCCGATCAGCATCGTCCACTGGTTGACCTTGCTGGACAGCAAGGTGGCCAGAGCGGCCGTACCTCGCCCGCGTGCCGCGAAGATGATCGCGATGATGAACTCGGGGGCCTCGCTGGCCAGCGGGCCCAGCCACTGGACCAGCAGGAACCGGTTGATCCCGTAGGTGGACCCGGTGTCGAGCAGTGCGTGGGCGAAGGGCTCTGCGCACAGCAGGGTGACCCCTGCGGCGAGGACGAACAGTGCCCCGACCGTCAGACGTCGTCGACGCCGTGGCAGGGCGGCGAGCCGAGCCGGGGTGCCGATCAGCTCGGGCTCCTCGGTCGGGGCTCGGGCCACCGTGACCAGGTACCAGGCGAACAGGGCAAGCATCACCAACCCGAGCGCCAGGGGGATCGAGCCCAGTATCGGCAGAGCCAGGGCCAGGATCCCGGCCAGGGCGAGGAACGCGACCTCGGTCCGGTTGTGGCCATCCAGCGCCAATGCACGGAGGCGGTGGTCGGTGGCCGTCTCCGACCGACGCTGCCGGGGCTTGCGGCGCAGGGTCAGCCCCCATCCGATGGAGGCGAAGACGACCACCGGCCACCCCAGTCCGAGCAGCAGCCGGTTCGAGCCGGTCATGTTGGCCGTGGCGTAGGCGGCGTACGCCGGGGCGTGCCCGGAGACCCAGGCGAAGTACAGGTCGACGGCGTACTCCGGCAGCACCGCGACCACCGCGAGCGCGGCGATCGTCAGCCCCCCAGAGACGTCGATCTCGGCGGCCTCTGCCGACCAGGCGAGCAGGAAAGAGGCGCCCACCACGGCGGTGCCGAACACCAGCAGCGCGGCCAAGGGAGCCAGGTGGCTGCCGCCCAGGCGTGCGGCGATCGCCGGCAGGGTCACCGCCGTCGCCAGGCTGAGCCGGGCGGGTGCGGTCAGGCCCGGGAATCGTGGCATCGGGGTCCCTCGTCGGTCCGGGCCCCGGCCTGAGGCGTGCAGGACCTCGGCCGGAGCGGTACGGGGTACGGCTCCATGGCCGAAGGTCTCGCCCGCTCGTACCAACGTGGGGCGTGCGAGCCGCGTGGCCGGGCGGATGCCAGCATGTCGACCGACGCGTCGGGGGCTACTCCCCTTCGATCCCGGCCACCCTACCGGGCGGGCGGGGGCCCCGAGTCCCCGCCCGGTGGGTGGTGACCACCCACGTGCGTGCCGAGAAGGGCAGGCGCACCAACGTCGGTCTGGCGTTCCGCACTTCTCGTGACTGATATGCGTCCCCGCTTCGAGCCGGGCTCGCGCAGCGGCTCGTGGGGGAACGGCGTCTCATGGTCCGTACGGGTCGTAGGACCGGTCGTTGGTGTCGGGGATCGGGGTGGCCTCTCGCCAGAACTGGCCGGTGTCTAGGCCTTCCATCGCGTCATAGGCGCATGCACTGGTCTTGCGGCCCGACGCGCGCAGCTGCGCGGCGACCCGACCGGACGCACGGGCGGCACGCGCGTCGAACGCGATCGGGTCGAAGTCGGTCTCCACCTGCTGGAGCACGCTCTGCCGCGCGATCCTGTCCGCATCGGTCCGGGCCACCAGCAGGGACCGCATCGTGGCCGTTGACAGTGTGCCGGCTGGCGCTCGGCAGGCACCATGCGTCACCAATATCGGTAGCACAGTACCGCTTGGTGGTATTTAGCGGTACTGTGCTACCGATTCCGGAGCCTCGGAGAGGAGGAGCTGTCATGGCGCACGCAGTGAGCCCAGCGGTCTCCGATGCCTTGGCAGTGGTCGGCCAGGAGATTCGCGCCGTCCGTCGGGAACGGGGCTGGACCCTCCAGGATCTCGCCGACCGCGGCGGGGTCAACGAGAAGACCGAGATCGGA
>JAJYSQ010000379.1 GCA_021793495.1 Actinomycetes bacterium | reverse complement strand
CGGCGAGCCGGATCGCCCCGAGCGCCTGGTAGGCGGCCGCCCGGGCCTGCGGCAGGTCCACGCCGCGCGCGGTCACCGACAGCACCCGGCCTCCCGCGCTGACCACGGCACCGTCGAGCCGCTGGGTGCCGGCGTGGTGGACCTGGACCCCCGGGAAGGCGGCGGCCTGGGCCAAGCCGCCGATCTCGTCGCCGCCAACCGGTGCCTGCGGGTAGCCGCGCGCGGCGAGCACCACGGTGACCGCGGCTCCCGGGCGCCACGCAGGGTCCGGAGCATCCTCGAGCCGTCCGGCCGCCGCAGCCTGCAGCAGCCCTCCGAGCGGGGTTCGCAGCAGGGCCAGCACCGCCTGGGTCTCGGGGTCGCCGAACCGGGCATTGAACTCCACGACCCGCGGCCCTCGCGAGGTCAGTGCCAGGCCCACGTAGAGCAACCCGACGAACGGCGTGCCCCGCCGGCGCATCTCGGCCACGGTGGGCTCGACGACCCGTTGCGACACCTCCTCGACCAGGCCGGCCGGCGCCCAGGGCAGCGGCGCGTACGCCCCCATGCCTCCGGTGTTCGGACCGGTGTCGGCGTCGCCGAGACGCTTGGCGTCCTGGACCGGCAGCAACGGTCGGAACGTGCGGCCATCGGTGAGGGCGAAGAGCGAGACCTCCGGGCCGTCGAGGTACTCCTCGACCACCAGGTGCCCCCCACCGGAGGTCACCGCCTCCGCGTGCGCCACCGCCTCGCGCCGATCATCGGTCACCACCACGCCCTTGCCCGCGGCCAGCCCGTCGGCCTTCACCACGTACGGCGGGCCGAAGGCGTCCAGCGCCGCAGCGAGCTCGGCCGCCGTCCGGCAGACGTAGGCTCGCGCGGTCGGCACCTCGGCGGCGGCCATCACCTCCTTGGCGAACGACTTCGAACCTTCCAGCCGAGCGGCCGAGCGCGAAGGGCCGAAGCAGTCGATCCCGCGGGCCCTGACCGCGTCGGCCACGCCGACCACCAGCGGCGCCTCGGGCCCGACGACGACGAGCCGGGCGCCGAGCCGCTCGGCCAGGTTCGCGCAGGCCGTCGGGTCAGCCAGGTCCACCGGGTGCACCGCGAAGCGCTCGGCGATCCCCGGGTTGCCCGGGGCCGCGTGAAGCTCGCCGACCGACGGGTCCACGGCCAACGCCTGGGCCAGGGCGTGCTCACGGGCGCCCGAACCGAGCAGCAGGACGGTCACCCGGGGCTCAGCCGGTGTAGTGGGCGTCGGCGACGGCCAGTGCCGCGTCGAGGATCCCCAGCCCCTCCTTGGCCTCGGTCTCGCTGACGGTGCAGGGCGGGACCACATGAACCCGGTTGAAGTTGGTGAAGACCATCAGCCCACGTCTGCGGCACTCGGCGAACAGCTCGGCCACCGGGGCGGCCGCCAGGCCGGAGGCGTTGTAGGGCACGAGCATCTCGCGGGTCGTGCGGTCCTTGACCAGCTCGAGGGCCCAGAACACGCCGAGCCCACGAACCTCGCCGATCACCGGGTGCCGCTCGGCCAGCGCGGCCAGCCCGGGGCCGAGGACCTGCTCCCCGATGCGGGCGGCGTTGTCCACGATGCCTTCCTCGGCCATCGCGGTGAGCGTGGCCACTGCGGCGGCCGTGGCCAGCGGGTGACCGGAGTAGGTCAGCCCCCCGGGGTAGGCGCGCTCCCGGAAGGTCTCGACGATCGGGGCGGAGATCACCACCCCGCCCAGCGGCACGTACCCGGAGTTCACCCCCTTGGCGAAGGTGATCAGGTCCGGGCGCACCGCGTAGTGGTCGAGGGCGAACCAGGCTCCGGTACGGCCGAACCCAGCCATCACCTCGTCGAGGATGAGCACGATCCCGTGCCGGTCGCAGATCTCCCGCACCCCGGCGAGGTACCCGGGCGGGGGCGTCATGATCCCGGCGGTACCCGGGATGGTCTCCAGCAGGATCGCCGCGATCGTCGAGGGCCCTTCGAAGGCCACGACCTGCTCGAGGTGCTCGAGCGCGCGCGCCGACTCCTCCGCCGGGCTGGTCGCGTGGAACGCTGACCGGTAGAGGTACGGGCCGAAGAAGTGGACCACACCGGAGTTCCCGTAGTCGCTGGCCCAGCGGCGTGGGTCACCGGTCAGGTTCACCGCCGTGGTGGTGCCGCCGTGGTAGGAGCGGTACGTGCTGAGCACCTTGATCCGCCCGGTGTGCAGTCGGGCCATCCGGACCGCGTGCTCGTTGGCGTCCGCGCCGCCGTTGGTGAAGAAGACGTGGCTGAACCCCTCGGGCGCCCGCTCGACGACCAGCCGGGCCGCTTCGGAGCGCATGTCGTTGGCGTGCTGCGGAGCGATCGTGCACAGCCGGGAGGCCTGCCGCTGGATCGCCGCAACCACCGTCGGGTGCTGGTGGCCGATGTTGGTGTTCACCAGCTGGCTGGAGAAGTCCAGATAACGGTTGCCGTCGTAGTCCCAGAAGTGCGAGCCCTCGGCGCCGGCGACCACCATCGGCGAGATCAGCCCCTGGGCGGACCAGGAGTGGAAGACATGGGCCCGGTCGGCCTCGTACACGCGCCGACCCTCGGCCGGGTCAGGGGCGACGGGGGTGGTCGGCGGTGTCATGGTGGCTCCTCAGGTGCGGGTCAGGCGGAGGTGGGGTTGCGGTGCGGTGACGCGTCGGTCGGGCTGCCGGGGTGGTCACGAAACCGGGCCACCCGCGCTGCAGCGCCAGGGTACGACCCACCGGCACGGGCGCCACCCATCAGGTCGTCACGAAGACAGCCCGTGGGCTGTCGGTGTGTCACGACCGTTCGGAACCACCTCGCCGCCGAGCCGGTCGACCAGCCTGCGCCGCACGGACGGCCACTCCTCGCGCAGCACCGAGAAGTACACCGTGTCTCGCCGCGTCCCGTCGGGACGTACCCGATGGTGGCGGAGCACCCCTTCGCGAACCGCGCCCAACCGGGAGATCGCGGCCTGCGAGCGCTCGTTCCCGGCGTCGGTCT
>JAJYSQ010000378.1 GCA_021793495.1 Actinomycetes bacterium | reverse complement strand
GGTGACGAACTCGGTGCTCTGTTCAGGGGTCTCGTCGCGGGCCTTGATCCGCACGAGGAGCAGGCTCGTCACCGACGCGGCGGTGTCCTCGGGGGTGGTGGGAACGCTGATCTCTCCGCGACCTGCCGCCACGGTGAGGATGGCGGCGAGCGGCCTCGGCAGCGGCAGGATCAGACGCGGGTCGCGCTCATCGGTCGGCGGCCCCTCGGTGCGGTTCACGGCGCTGAGCAGCGCCGTGGCGAGCACCCGGTGCTGGTGCACCGCAGTCGCTACCCGGAGGAGATGGCGGTACACAGCCTCGCGCACGGGCAGCGCGATCGCGTCCTCGGCAGCCGGGCCGTCGAGGTCGCCGAGCTCGCCGGCGAAGACGGTAGCCACCAGGGCGTCCTTGGTGCCGTAGTGCTCGTAGATCGTGGCCGGTCCCACACCGGCGCGCTTGGCGACGGCGTCGATGGTCGTGTCCTCGTAGCCCCGGGCTTCGAACAGCGCCCGGGCCGCATCGGTGATCTTGGCCTGGCTGCGTCGGCGGCGGGTCGCGGCGGAACGAGCCCGCCAACCGTCGGTCACCGTCTCGGAACCCACGTATGTAAGCATAGTCGCTCCGGGTCGGATGTACTATGATCCCGGTGTGGCTAGAATGACCCAAGTTCGTGGGTGGGGCCGCCTCAGCCGGCACGCGGGGTCAGTCGTCGCCGTGGCAACGGTCGCCGCACTGAGCGGCTGTGCCGCCGCCCAACCACCCACGGCGACGTCAGGGACCTCGGCGTCGACCACCACAGCAGCGACCGTGTCCACCGTCCCCGCCGGGTCAGCGACTTCCTGCACGGCGACCGATCCCAGGGTCGCCGACCCCGGCGCCCCTCACGGGTTGTTCGCCAACGCGGTCAACCTGGCCAGCCCCGCCCAGCAGCAGGTCATCCTCCACTATCTGCTGGCCGATCCGACGGTCTGCGGGGCTGACATCGTCGTACCGTGGAGCGCGATCGACAAGGGACCCGGTGCCACCCCCCGTTACGACTGGACCCAGCTCGATAAGTGGACCGGGCCCTGGGAGGCGGCCGGTAAGGAGGTGAACCTCATCGTCTGGGGTGTCGACGAGCAACCCCGCCAGACCCCGGTGCCTGCCACCCCCGCCTACGTGCTCTCCCAGGTGGACACCGTCCAGTGCGACCAGAACACCCCGCCCACGCCGGTCTACTGGGAGCCGGGCTACGAGGACAACTGGAAGGCGTTCGTCGCCGCGGTCGTCGACCACGTGGCCGGGGATCCCCACGTCGGCTACCTGCGCTTCGGGATCGGCACTGGCGGGGAGAGCTACGTGGAGAATGACCTGAAGGGCGCCTGCCTGGCGCAGTGGAACGCGCACGGCTACCAGCAGGACTTCCCCGCGTACACCGCAGCCATGCTCGCTTACGAGGCCTCGCTGCACTCGGCCAAGCAGATCATGGTTGGGATCAATACCTTCCGTGGTGGGGACGGCTTCCCCGATCAGGTGGCTGCAACGGCGGTGGCCGACGGGTTCGGCTTCGGCACCCAGGGCCTGGCCGACTCGGCCATCCGCAGCGGCCAGCCGTGCTACGCGAACTGGTGCGCGCTGTTCGACAAGTACACGGGTCGGGTGCCGCTCGAGGTCCAGACCTACGAGAAGACCGACCCCGCCGGTACTGGCCCCGAGGGCACCCTCCCACCGCTGCTCCGTTTCGCTCTGTCCGAGCATGCCCAGATCCTCGAGCTGTACCCGACGGAGTGGCTCGTCGCCGACGACCCGACCTGGCCCGGCTACCCCCAGGGTCACGCCGCCTACGCACAGGCACTCGCTGGCGCTGCATCCGTAGTCGGAAGCGCGCCAGTCCGTTAGGAAGACCGTGACCAGGGCGAGTTGCAGTGACAACCGATCCCATCTCCCTGGGCTCTGGGCCCGCGCGAACAGTCAACGTCTCCGGCCTGGCGCGCGCCGCTGTGCTCCTCGCCGTCATCGGTGGCGTGTGGGCGTCGGCTGCGATAGGCGCGCTGCACGGTGCAGGGGGAGGCGCTGTGTGGTTTGCCGGTGCCGTCCTGCTGGGTGTGCTCTGCGCGCCCGCGGCGCGACTCGCCCGTCGCCCCGGGAACCTCGCCGACAGCGGCCCCACCTGGCAGCCGGGACACCGTCGGCGCTTCGCCCTGATCGTGGAAGGCGGGGTTGCGGTCATGATCGCTGCTGTCGCCATCGCATCGGCCTCCGGGCACGACCTGATCGCTGCTCCGCTGGTAACGCTGGTGGCCGGTCTGCACTTCTTCCCCCTCGCCCGGCTGTTCGCCCAGCGACGATATGTCCTTACCGGCACGGCCCTGTGCCTGCTCGCGGCGGCATCCCTGGCGGTCGTCCCACGCTGGTATCACGACGCTTCGGCTCACGGGGGTCGGATCTTCTTGACCGGCGTCGTCAACGACGGTGGGAGCGTCCTCATCCTTTGGGCAACGCCGGCAAGCATCCTCATCCCCCTGGCTCGCCGCGCTGGCGGGCGAATCGACCAGACCGCACCCCGATGACCACGGCAGGGAGAGCCGGATGAACCTTACTACGCGCCGGTCGGGCCCGACACCCGTCGACCCCCTGCGGGCCCGCGCCCTCTCCACGCACCATCGCATGCGCCCTGTGGAGCCCGATCGATGAGCGACTCCCCACCGACGATGCTGACCGGAGGCACCGTGATCACCATGGACCCAGCTCGGCCGCGCGTCGAGGCGGTCGCGGTCTCGGGCGGCACCGTCCTCGCTGTGGGTGCGCTCTCTGAGGTGGCGCGCCGAGCCGGCAGTACAGCCAAGGTGGTGGATCTCGGTGGAGGATGCCTCCTGCCAGGCTTCATCGACCCGCACCACCACCTGTTCCTGGTCGCGGCCGACCGCTGGAGCTGCCGGCCCCACGGGCGTCCGCCCCGCAGCATCTCCGAGTTGCTCGAGGAGATCCGCCGCGTGGCATCGGCCGACGATGGTAGCGGCTGGCT
>JAJYSQ010000377.1 GCA_021793495.1 Actinomycetes bacterium | reverse complement strand
GACGACCGTGTTCCTGTCCTCGCACCTGCTCTCCGAGATCGCCCAGGTCGCCGACCACGTCACGATCCTGGCCCGCGGCCGGTGCGTCACCACCGGGGCGGTACGCGACGTGCTGGCCGCCGGAGGTTCCGGTGACGTACGGGTGCGCCTGGCTGACCCCGCGGCCGGGCGGGCGGTGCTGGAGTCCGCCGGAATGACCGTGAGCCCCCTGGGGGACGCCTGGCGGGTGCACGCCGTGCCCGACCCGGCCCAGATCACCCGGGTGCTGGCCGAGACCGGCCAGTACGTCAGCGAGCTCACCCCGATCGAGGCCGACCTGGAGACCGTGTTCCTCCAGCTGACCCAGGACCAACCATGACCGAGGCTCCCGCCCCGGCCGCCGCACCGGCACCGTCCCCCCGACGGCGGGTCGGCGCCGCAGTCACCGGCCCGCCGCGCCTGGCGCGCGCCGAGGTGTTGCGGCTGCGCTCCCGCCGGCTGGTCATCGGGCTGCTCGCTCTGGGGTTCGCCGTCCTCCTGCTGGTCACCGGGATCGCGTTCACCCAGCACGCCCGTCCCACCGCCGCGGACCTCGCTGCGGCACGCACCGCCCAGCAGGTCCAGATCGCCGACTGCCAGGCGCATGTCGTCGGCCCGAGCGGCGCCTCCGACCAGGCGTGCGCCGGGATACCGCTGGACGCCTTCCTGCCTCACTCACCGTTCCTGGCTACCCAGGGGCTGCCGGCCGGTGCCACCGCGGTGGCCGGCGGCTTCGCGGTGCTCCTGCTGCTCGTGGGGCTGACCACCGGGGGTGCTGACTGGTCGGCCCACACCCTGACGGTGCTGTTCACCTGGGAACCACGCCGGGCACGGGTGGTGCTCACCCGCGCCGGGGTGCTCCTGGGGCTGGCCGTGCTCCTCGGCGTCACGGCCCAGGTGGTGTGGACCGGGCTCGGCGCGCTGCTGGCCACCAGCCGCGGCACGTGGGGCCTACCCAGCGGGTTCTGGCCGCAGCTGCTGGGCATCCAGGCACGCGGGGTGCTCCTCGGGCTCCTGGCCGCTGCCGGTGGCTACTGCCTGGCCCTGCTCGTACGCAACACCGGGGCCGCACTGGGCATCGCCTTCGTCTACCTGGCCATCGTGGAGAACGCGCTGCGCGGGTTCCTACCAGCCACCCGCCCCTACCTGCTCGCGGAGAACATCGCCGGGCTGCTCACCCCCGGAGGCATCACCATCCCCATGCCCAGCCGGACTCCCGGGCCGGTGGGAGTGTTCTCCACCAGCACTCTGACGGTGGTACACCTGTCCAACCTACGGGCCGGCGGGTGGCTGGCACTCGGCGTGATCGCACTCCTCGCACTCGCCACCGAGATCACCCGCCGACGCGACCTCACCTAGCCCCTCGCCACAGCAGCACGGCTCCCACCCACGGGCGGCACGACCGGTAAGGTCGCTGCCACCAGTCGGCGGAGGTAGGGACGATGGCACGCGACATCTATCAGCTGAAGGTCACGATCGTGGGCACCAAGCCGCCGGTCTGGCGTCGGCTGCTCGTGCCCGGATCCACGTCGCTGCTGAGCCTGCACGGCATCGTCCAGGCGGCGTTCGGCTGGGAGGACTACCACCTGCACGAGTTCGAGATCAACGGCATGCACTACGGCACCGACGACGGACAGGGCTTCGGCCCACGCCCCAGGAGTGAGCGCGGTGCGCGACTGGCGAGCGTCGCAACCGAGGGGACCACGTTCACCTACCTGTACGACTTCGGCGACGGCTGGGAGCACAAGGTCCTCGTCGAGAAGGTGACCCCGGCCGAGCCCGGCACCACCTACCCGGCCTGCGTCGGCGGCCGGCGGGCCTGCCCGCCCGAGGACTGCGGAGGCTCCTGGGGCTACCAGGAGTTCCTGATCGCCATCGCCGATCAGCAGCACCCCGAGCACGATGCGATGCTCGATTGGGCAGGCGGGGAGTTCGACCCGAGCGCCTTCGACCCGGGAGACTTCGCCCAGCGGTACCGCCCGAGTGGGTCAGGACGCTAGCAGCCCGCCCAACGTAAAGGCCCCGGGCCGGAGTTAGGCTCCACGCCCGGGGCTAGAAGTCCCCGGCACAGCCGGGGCAGGCCAATAGCCTAGCGGGCAGGCGCGAGACTGCCAAGACCGGTGTGAGCCGGGCACCAGCGTCGAGGACGGAGCTGTGGTGGGCAGCATGGCGGTTTTCGTCGACGCCGGATACCTGTTCAAGCAAGGATCGAGCGCTACGTTGGGCGAGAAACTGGGCCGCCATGAACTTCAGCTCGACGCGCCACGGTTCGTGGACGAGGTCGGCCGCTGGCTGTGTGATCGATACCCGAGCGACAAACTGTTGCGCACCTACTGGTACGACGGCGCCAAGAGAGGGGTTCCGTCAGCGGAACAGCTGGAGATCGCCGCACTGCCCTTTGTGAAGTTCCGCCTCGGCCGTATCAACGCGGCCGGGCAGCAGAAGGGAGTCGATACTCTGATGGTGCGGGATCTGATGGTCTTGTCGCAGGAGCGGTCGATCCGGCGAGCGGTAGTTCTCTCTGGAGACGAAGATCTTCGCGAGGGGATCGAGTACGTCCAGGACCGCGGTGTCAGTGTGGCTGTCGTCGGCATCGATGCAGACGGGGATCGCAACCAGTCGATCGAACTGGTACGCGAGGCTGACGAGCACCTCGTGCTCCCCACACAGACCCTGGTGGCATGCGTGCGCCGTCGGGGAAGTCAGTCAACCCCGTCGGTACCGGCACAGGGATCGAGCACGGCCGGCCCCGTGGCGTCGTCGCAAGATGGCTACCAGACCTGCGCCGAGACCTTTGCCCGCCGCTGGTTGGCGAACGCCACCGAGGGGGAGGTAGCAGCGCTCGTCGCCGGCAAGCCCAAGATCCCCAGAGAGCTTGACGCGCAGATGCTGCAAGAGGCGACCGGAGGGCCCGGTGGGCACACCATCTCGGACAGTGATCGCCGGTCGATGCGGCGTGAGTTCTGGCAGACCG
>JAJYSQ010000376.1 GCA_021793495.1 Actinomycetes bacterium | reverse complement strand
CAGCCGCACCCCGTCGGGGACCCCGGTCTCCCACAGGTGGCGCACGAGGATCGGTCCCACGCCGTCGTCGGCCCGCAGCAGGTTCCCGCACCCCACCACGAGCAGGTCGCAGCTCGATCCGACGTCCGCCGGTGCCGCCGGTGCCGCCGGTGCCGCCGGTGCCGCCGGTGCCGCCGGTGCCGCCGGTGCCGCCGGTGCCGCCGGTGCCGCCGGTGCCGCAGACTGAGTCATCGGGTCCTCGATGCCCGCCGTGACTCACACGGTCCCGTTGACGACGAACCTGCTCAGCTCGTGCCCCTTGCGGTCGTAGGCGTGCACGGTGCACACCAGGCACGAGTCGAAGCTACGGGCGACATGCCCCAGCTCGACGGGGTCGGTCTGGTCGACCACCGGGGCACCGATCAGCGCTCGCTCGATCGGCCCGAGGTTCTCGGCTGCGTCTCGGGGTCCGATGTTCCACGCGGTCGGAGTGACCACCTGGTAGTTCGCGATCTTGCCGTCCTCGATCACGATCCAGTCGGCCAGCGCCCCCCGGGCGGCCTCGGTGGCTCCGAACCCTCGTCCCTCGGCGAGCTCGACCGGCTTGGTGTAGAAGCTCTCGTGCAGGTCGATCTGGTCGAGCCACTCCCGTACCCACCGGAAGTACTTGGGCGCCTCATGCATCCGCGCCAGCTGTCGGACCATCACCGAGGGGCCGATCGCGTTGATCATGTCGAGGAACAGCGGGTCGTCGTCCTGGTGCCCTCCGGCCCCCGGTGCCGCAGCAGCGACCCGCCGGGCCAGCGGTCCGGCCTCCAACGGGGTGTAGCCGACGCCCGGGACGTCATAGCGCGGGGACTTGGCGAAGCTGTACTTGCCCTGCCCACGACCGACCGCGGGGTCCAACGGCTTGGTCTCGCCCTCGAACGGGTGCAGCGCCGCGGTGCCCTCATAGAAGGCGTGGGACACGTCCTCCCGCACCCGTGCCTGGTCGAAGTCGTGGAACTGCCCCTGGGCAAAGACGCCCGCCCGGTTCTTCAGCGCGGCGTTGCGCCCGTCGATGGTGGGGTTCTCGTACATCGACGGCTCGAAGTAGGTGCCCATCGCCAGGTAGTTCCCGACCCCGGCTCCGTATGTGTCCAGACCGATGTCCTGGCAGTACCGGATGAAGAACCCGCAGTCGCTGTCGTGCTGGGCCTCGTTCTCGTCCACCCACGCGAGCACGTCCGCCCACGTACGGTTCTCCAGCCAACGGTCCACCGAGCAGCCCAGCCAGTACTTCTCCAGCCAGTTGTCCTTCCAGTGCTCGAGGATGGCGATCGACCGGGTCACGTCGGACAACGTGGGGGCGCACATGACCCCACCCGGCACCATGAAGCTCGAGTGCGGCCACTGACCGCCGAAGATCGCATAGACCTCGACCGGCTTGCCGGAGAGCACGACGCCCGGCCCGTAGCTGGTCCCCACGTAGGGCGCGAACCGACGCACCGCCTCCTCGTACAGCGGCGACCCGGCATAGTTCTTGTTCGTCAGGTCGATGGCAAACAAGGCGTAGAAATAGCGGGGGATGCTCTGCAGCGTCTCACACGCCTGGGCGATGTTGCGCACCAGCGTGGCATTGGGTGGAAGATGGGTCCGCCAGGCGGTGTCCAGCGCGTACGCCGACTTGTACAGGTGGCTGCCGCCGCAGATCCCGCAGATACGAGGCGTCACGATCAGTCCGGCCTGCGGGTCCTTGCCTTGGAGGATGATCTCGAAGCCGCGGAAGAGAGCGGCCTCGGTCCATGCGGACGTGACCACGCCGTCGTCGATCGTGACGCGGACGTCGAGATCTCCTTCGACGCGTCCTAATGGGCTCACAAAGAGGTCGACAGTAGACATATCCGGGGATCCTTCCTGGTGGTCATCGCCACACAGACTCGGGCCGACACAGGCTCTACGCGATGGGCGGGGCGGGCAGGGGTCCGCTACACCACGAACATGTCCTCCTTGGACCATTGGGGGGCGGCGATCCGTGCCGCGGCCGCGTGCGCCATGTAGGTCAGGTGGTCGCTGCCCTCGGGGACCTCCTTGGGGATGACCCCGCTGACCTTCTGGGTCTTGAAGACCGTGCCCGGGGCGAGATCGAAGAAGGGGTACTCGGGCTCGGTGCACCCGCTGCACGGCATCCCCGCCCTGGTCTTGGACGACTGCCGGTTCCACAGGATCCGGTTGCACGGTGAGTGGGTCATCGGGCCACGGCAGCCGAACTCGTAGAACAGGCACCCCGTTCGAGTCCCCTCGCCGAAAGTCGTCGTGGACTGCTTGTACTCGAAGAACTGGACGCGGGTGCACCCGGTCTGGGTGAACGTCTTGAAGAACGTCTGGGGGCGGTGCAGCTCGTCCAACGCGATGTCACCGGCCCGTCCCGTCGCCAGCGCGACGAGAATCTGGGTGATCCAGTCCGGGTGGGCGGGGCATCCCGGGACATTGATCACCGGCAGGCCCGACTTGGTGCGGAAGTCTGCTCCCAGGAACCCGCCGCGCTCGCGCTTGTGGAACTGCAGCCCGGTCGAGTCGCTCGGGTTGGGTGCCATCGCCGGGATCCCGCCCCACGAGGCGCAGTCCCCGATCGCCACCACGACGCTGGCAGCCTGTGCCAGCTCGGTGACCCACTCCTTCATCGGACGCTCGGCGAACATGTCGTAGCGCCCCGAGCCGTGCGGACCCTGCACCACGGTCCCCTCGAAGACAAAGATGTCCAGCGGGCGGGCCCCGCTCGCGCAGTCGTGGAACAGCTTCTGCGCGTTGTTGCCGAGCTCCATGCCCAGTGATGGGTGCCACAACAGGTCCATGCCGAAGTCGGTGATCAGATCCACGACGTTCGGCTCGTCCGCGTTGAGAAAAGAAATCGTGTTGCCGCTGCACGCACCGCCTTGGAACCAAAGCACCGTCGACATCGCTGTTCCTCTCCAAGTGTGCTGGCGTTGTGAGTCGGGGAGCCGAGTGCCCGCGGTCGCCGTACCCGCCGGACGGGCCCGGT
>JAJYSQ010000375.1 GCA_021793495.1 Actinomycetes bacterium | reverse complement strand
TGATGAGCGAGACGACGGCACCGGCACCGGCACCGGCACCGGCACCGGCACGACGATCTGACCATCCCACAGTGAAGCGCGTGTCCACCCGGGTGCCCCTCGGTCCCCCCGCAGCTGCCGGGCTCGTGTGCTCGGCAGCGGGGTCGAGGTCGGCCGAAGTCCGTCTCCCTGGCTGGGCACCGCGACCGCTGCGAGGACCGGCCTCCCGGGTCAGTCGAGCAGCCCGGTCACCGTCTCGGCGGCGGCCAGCAGCGAACCGTCCTCGACCAGGCGCACCACTGCCTCGATCTCCGGGGACAGCCACCGGTCGGGACCGGGTCCGGCCACGTGCTCGCGCAGGGCGGCCAGCACCGCCGCGGTGGCCGGCGCCGGGACCAACGGTGCCCGCAGGTCCAGCGCCCGGGTCGCGGTGAGCAGCTCGATGGCCAGCACCCTGCCCAGACCGTCCACCCCCCGGCGCAGCTTGCGGGCCGCCGACCACCCCATCGACACGTGGTCCTCCTGCATCGCGCTGGAGGGGATCGAGTCGACACTGGCCGGCACCGCGAGACGTTTGAGCTCGCTGACGATCCCGGCCTGCGCGTACTGGGCGATCATGTGCCCGGAGTCCACCCCGGGGTCCCCGGCGAGGAACGCGGGCAGCCCATGGCTACGGGCCACGTCCAGGAACCGGTCGCTACGCCGCTCGGACATCGACGCCACGTCCGCCACGACGATCGCCAGGAAGTCCAGCACGTACGCCAGCGGAGCCCCATGGAAGTTGCCGTTGGACTCCACCCTGCCGTCGGACAGCACCACCGGGTTGTCGATCGCCGCAGCCAGCTCCCTCGAGGCGACCAGCCGGGCGTGCGCCAGGGTGTCCCGGGCCGCGCCGGAGACCGCAGGCGCGCACCGCAGCGAGTAGGCGTCCTGCACCCGGGTGTCCGCGGGGCCGCGGTGCGAGGCGACCAGCTCCGAGCCGGCCAGCAGCCGTCGCATCGTCCGAGCCGCGTCGGCCTGTCCGGGGTGCGGGCGCAGTGCCGCCAGATCCTCGGCGAGCACCCGGTCGGTGCCCAGCAGCGCCTCGATGCTCAGCGCGGCCGCGAGGTCCGCGGTGCGCAGCAGCCGCTCCAGGTCGTGGCAGGCCAGCACCAGCATGCCGAGCATGCCGTCGGTCCCGTTGATCAGCGCCAGCCCCTCCTTCTCGGCGAGCACCACCGGGGCCAGCCCCGCCGCCGCCAACGCCTCGGCCGCCGGACGCAGCGTGCCGGCCCGGTCCCGCACCTCCCCCTCGCCCATCAGGGCCAGCGCCACGTGCGCCAGGGGCGCCAGGTCGCCGGAACACCCCAGGCTGCCGTACTCGCGGACCACCGGGGTCAGCCCCGCGTCGAGCATCCCGGCCAGGGTGCTCGCGGTCGCCACCCGCACCCCCGTCCGTCCGGTCGCCAGGGTGCTCAGCCGCAGCAGCATCATCGCCCGGACCACCTCGCGCTCGACCTCCGGCCCGGTCCCCGCGGCATGCGACCGGACCAGGCTGCGCTGCAGATCGGCCCGCCGCTCCGGCGGGATGTACCGGGTGGCCAGCGCCCCGAAGCCGGTGGACACCCCGTAGACGGGGCTCGCCGAGGCGGCGAGCCGCTCGACGACCGCCCGGGACGCCGCGATCGCCTCGACGGCGGGCGCCGACAGCCGTACCCCGGCACCCTCGCGGGCCACCGCCACGACGTCGCCCTCCCCCAGCGGCCCCGGACCGACCTCGATGGCACCACGGGCAGAGGCGTGCGCGGCGGCAGAGGCGTGCGCAGAGGCAAGCGAGGCGGCATGACGAGTGGGCATGGGCACATCCAGCCACAGCCCGGGGTCGCGGGTCCACCCTGGGGCCGCTACGCCTGCCCGTGGTGACGGCCACCCGGCGGGCCACCCGGCGGACCTGCACCCGGACCCCGCCCCGCTCGCCCTAGGCTGACCCGGCAAGCCGGAACCGACCCTCAGGACCGCCATGAGCCACGCCGTACAGATCGCCGCGATCACCGTGTCGCTGGCCGCCACCGTGACCGCCTTGACGATGGTGACCTTCGCCGCGCGGACCATCGTCCGCGTCATCCGCCTCGGGCAGCCCGACCCGACCCGGCATGGCCAGGCCCCTCGGCGTTGGGCAACCATGCTGACCGAGACCCTGGGGCACACCCGGCTGGCCCGGTGGCGGCTGATCGGCATCGCCCACTGGTGGGTGTTCATCGGGTTCGGCGCGCTGTTCTTCACCCTGGTGACGGCGTACGGGCAGCTGTTCGACGCGCACTTCGCACTGCCGGTCATCGGCCACTGGTGGCCGTACGAGCTGGGCACCGAGGTGATCGCGGCCGGCACCGCGATCGGCATCGGGGTGCTGATCGTGGTCCGGCTGGCCAGCCTGCCCTCGGTACCGGTACGCAAGTCGCGGTTCGCTGGCTCCACCGCCTGGCAGGCGTACTACGTCGAGTGGACGATCGTCGCCATCGTCGTCGCGGTGTTCACCCTTCGCGGGCTGGAAGGCGCCCTGGCCGGGGTGGGCTCCTACTCGGTGCACTACCCGGTGAGCTACCCGCTGGTGCGCGCGTTCTCCGGCCTGAGTCCGACGACGCTGTCCGGGCTGATCTATGCGGACTCGACCCTCAAGATCCTGGTCTCGATGGCCTGGTTCGCGGTGATCGCCACCAACCTGACGATGGGCGTGGCGTGGCACCGGTTCACCGCGTTCGTCAACGTCTACTTCCGCCGCCGGCCGGGTGGCGGTGTCTCCCTGGGCCCGCTGCAACCGATCCGCAGCCACGGGGAGCTCGTCGACTTCTCCGACCCCGGCGAGGACGACGTGTTCGGTACCGGCACCATCGAGGACTTCACCTGGAAGGCGCTGCTGGACTTCACCACCTGTACCGAGTGCGGCCGCTGTCAGAGCCAGTGCCCGGCATGGAACACCGCGAAGCCGCTATCGCCCAAGCTGCTGGTGATGGGGTTGCGCGAGCACGTCTACGCCAAGGCTCCGT
>JAJYSQ010000374.1 GCA_021793495.1 Actinomycetes bacterium | reverse complement strand
GGCGACGTCATCGGAGTGGTCGTGGAGAACGCCCATCGCATCGAAGACCACAACGGGAAGCGCTCGACTCGTCACGGAGAGCGATTGCGCCCGCCTCCCGCCGCGCGAGGACGGTGTTCGACACGCTCTGAGCCCGTAGGCCCAGCAGGCCGCAGTTCGGCCCCAAGCAGGAATGGGTTGAGCACCCATGTCTCATCGTGCTGCCGAGCCCGTGCTGCCGAGCTCATCGCACGTCCGACGCCTTGGGGGCCGGGACAGCACCGCCACGTCGAACCGTGAGTCCTGCGCCGGGCCGCATTCTCGCGACCGGCCCGCGCGCACCCTCCGATGGCTTTCGGCATGATCTCGGCCGGGCCGCGGACCGGAGGCGGTCGGGCTCCTGATTGTCGGAGTGCACCGGCTCGCGGCAGGGCGGGTGACCCACCGAGCCGACCGATGTTCACAGTATGGGTACAGCTGGCACGACCCGGTGCACCTGGCCGGTCCGTACGTCATAGCGCCAGCCTTCGACGAGCAATGCACCGGGTAGCGCGGCGCTGGTGCGCACCGACCGGACGTCGGCGTTCAACGCAGCGTCCGGGTCGGGCATCGACAGGAAGTCCCACTCGGGCGTCGCGGCCTGCTGCTCGTCGGTCAGGGCGGACCTGACCTCGTTCTCGTCGCGATTCGCCAGGGCGCAGTCCGTGTGGTGCATGACCGCGACGTGGGTGACACCGAGGAAGGTCGTGGCCAGCACCAGGGATCGCAGGACGTCTGCCGTGACGCGCCCGCCTGCGTTACGCAAGATCTTGGCATCTCCGGGCGCCAACCCCAGCATGACCAGGGGCTCGATGCGGCTGTCCATGCAGCTGATCAGGGCAAAGCCCTTGGCTGCGCGACCGGGCAGGTGCGGCAGCGCGAATCCCTGGGCGTACCGGCGGTTGGCGGTGAGCAGAGACTCGAACACGGCGTCAGTCTGGCAGAGATCCCGGCGCCGCAAGGCTCGGTCAACTGTCCCGGAACAGTTCGTTCAGCCGTGAGCCGGAGTCCCACGAGAGGAAGAGGTCACCCACGGTGATCAGGATGATCAGGTAGGTCCGTGCGGCGACCGAAAATCCCGGGTCAAAGCAGTCGTGCGCGAAGGCCAGGTGACCGGTCCACGCCGCGGTCGTGATCCCTGGGATGGCGACGAAGCCGGAGGTTGACGAACATCGCGATGAGTGCATGGAGGACAGCCCCTCGCCGAGCCACACCGTGACCCCGTGCCGCTTGACGGGGCTCCGATCCAGCGGCACGGTCACCAGCCGCGGCCTGAGAACCCCAATGGGGTCCTCCTCGTCAGTGCTTCTGCGCGGCCCACAGCCAGCAGACGTACGGATGGTGGTAGACACCTCCGTGGGCCACGATCACCTCGCCCACCGCGCGGAGCAACAGCTCTCGACGATCGGGGGGCAGCATCCGATGGTCGGACTGGGTTCTCAGCAGCGCGGTCCACCGCTCGGCGGTGTAGCTGGCGGACCACGCGTAGCTCCGCTGGACGGGATCGGCGAAGGACAGGTCCGCAGGGACGTCGTCGACAACCGGGGGGCCCGATGAGGTGAGTCCTCGTGTCGTCAGGCCGGGCGCCAGAGCGTGGTAGACCTCGTCGATGTCTCGGCGGATCGGGGAGCCGATGCCGTCCGGCCGGTTCCACCACAGCGTGAGCCAACCCCCGGTGCGCAGCAACCGGTGGGCCTTGTCGAGCCGTACCTGTGGATCCAACCAGTGCCAGGCTTGCGCCGAGCAGACCAGGTCGAATGGGGTGGAGTCGGCTGAGGGTACCCACGCCTCGAAGTCGGCGACGTCGACCCGCCAACCGGGGGTCGTCGCCAGGTGTCGCCGGGCCACGGCGGCCATCGACGGATCCGCCTCCACGCCCACGCCCGTCAGACCCCGCGAGGCGAGCAGGACCGTGGCCTTGCCCGTGCCGCAGCCGACGTCGAGGCCCCGGGCAGCGGCCCCCACCAGGCCGACCACATCGTCGACCACGTCCGAGGGGTAGGAGGGTCGGGCCTCGTCGTAGAGGCCAGCGTCTTCACCAAAGACCAACCGCTGCTCACGCATCACCGACGGACCCGGGTCAGTGGTGGAATCCCGTACCGGGACCTTCGGGCGGCATCGGAGCCGTCAAGCCGTCGAGGTAGGCCACCTCGGCCGTGAGGTCATCCAGAAAACTACCGGCGAGGTCGCGGCTGAACCCGTTACGCACGACGATCCGCTGTACGGTGAGGTCGCTCAGGTCGTTCGGCAGCGGGTACGCAGGAACCAACCAGCCGCGCATGCGCAGCCGCTCCGACAGGTGGTAGAGGTTCCAGCTCTGCGTGTAGCCGTCTTTGAGCTGCCAGGCGAAGACGGGGATGTCCGAACCATCGCTCCAGAGGCGGAACGGTGGAAGTGCCGCGATCTCCCCGGAGAGGTAGCGGGCGACGTCACGCGACCCTGCCTGCACGGCACGATAGCCCTCGAAGCCGAGCCGGAGGAAGAGGTAGTACTGCAGCAGCACCTGCGCCCCCGGCCGGGAGAAGTTCAGCGCGAGCGTCGGCATGTCACCGCCGAGATAGCTGACCCGAAAGACCAGGTCCTCGGGCAGCAGCTCGTGACTGCGCCAGACCACCCAGCCAAGACCCGGGTAGACGAGACCGTACTTGTGACCAGACGTGTTGATGGAGGCGACCCGCTCGAGTCGGAAGTCCCACTCCATCTCGGGCTGCAAGAACGGTGCGACCATGGCCCCGGAGGCACCGTCCACGTGGATCGAGATATCAAGCCCGGTCTTCTCTTGGATTGCGTCGAGAGCCGTGGCGATCTCCTGGACCGGCTCGTACATGCCGGTGTAGGTGACGCCGAGGATGGCGATGACTCCGATGGTGTTCTCATCCACGTAGCTCGCGAGGTCGTGGCCGTCGAGAACCTTGTGCTCCGACGAGATCGGTACGTAGCGGGGCTCGACATCCCAGAAGTTGCAGAACTTCTCCCAGCACACCTGGACGGCGGAG
>JAJYSQ010000373.1 GCA_021793495.1 Actinomycetes bacterium | reverse complement strand
AAGATCGTCGCGAAGACGGTGACACCGCTCGACACGGCGGTATCCACGAGCCGCTGGGTCGTCTCTGCGACGTCGTAGGGGCCGCTGTCTGTCAGACTGCCGTGAGACCTCTGGACCCGATCTCTTCTGGGTACGGCTCTCCTGAAGTGATGTGGCAATGAGGGGTTCCGGCTGTTTCGACCGGTTGCTGGTACCTGTCCGCCGGTGGCGTGAGTGGCCGTGACATCGCCACGTGAGGACAGGGCCCCGCCGACACGCCGCAGCAGACGACTTTGCCGGGGCCCTGCGTATGACACCTACCGCAGCACCACTCACGCCTTGTGCAATGCGTATGCATTGCGGGAGCTGCAGGCCGCCACCGACCAGAGCCCACCCGGGCAGTGGTGCTGGGCCGGGCAGGTCGCCGACGCGCGGGCCCGCTACCGTTCCGCCGTGCGGATAGGCGCGGCCGCCACCGCCGACCGGACCACCAAGCTACAAGCCAGACACCATGCCCCGGCCCGGCGCCTGAGCAACCGGGTGGACGACTACCTGCGCTTCACCACCGACCCGCAGATCAGCTTCGACAACAACGCCGCCGAGCGAGAGATCTGGGTGATCAAACTACGGCAGAAGGTCTCGGCGGTTTCACCTGGCCGTCGCAGCACCGGCGTGTTCATGCTGCTGGGGTCTGTCACGACAGGGATGTGGCTGTCCTCCTGCAGTGGTGTTGGTGGGCAAGGTCCCCACCGGGGAGCTGGTGGTCGAGCTGCTGGTTCGTGGCGATGCCGAGGGCCTCTGCCTGGTCGGGCCTGGTGCCTTGTTGGCCGGGTTGGCCGAGACGGTGCTGGAGACCGTCCGGGCAGCTCGCGCAGCGGGACCCGCAACCTGACGGTGCTCACCGACGTCGGCCCGGTCTGCCCTGGGAGTACCACGAGCCTGGCAGGACCGGCCGCAGGACCGCCGCGACCGAGGCTGCCGCTCTCGAGCGCCTCGCCGAGGTCGCCGGCGTCCGGGAGAACAAGTACCCGGTGATCGTCAAGCTGCGGGAGTCGGCGTGGGCGGAGCGCGTGCCGTTGTTGAGCTTCGCTCCGGCGGTGCGCCAGGTGATCGACACGACCAGCGCCATCGAGAGCGTCAACGCCCGTATCCGCAGGGTCGTCAGGTCCCGCGGGCACTGCCCGACCGAGACTGCGGCCCTCGAGTGCGTCCACCTGGCGATCATGAGCTTGGACCCGACCGGCCTCGGCCGGCAGCGTTGGTCGAACCGGTGGGAAGACGCCTTGAATGCCTTCACGATCTCGTCCCCAGGACGTAGGAGCTCGTCAACGAAGCAGCCGTGTTCCACCTCAATCACGAGAACCGGTCACACCCGGAAGGAGGGAGCAAGGACCGAAATTCTGTAGATTGAAAACTCAGGGTGCACGTTCCGCACGTCTCGAGGGAAATATGTGCCCCCATCTTTCACGAGTTCGTCCTCGAAGACCTGCACGTGCCGGCCGTGTTGGGTCAGCTCGTGGCGGGTGTAGGCCGACGCGTCTGATGAGGATGATGGTCTTGTTGGTGGCGAACGCGGCGATCGTGGGTGTGTGGTCGTCGCGGGAGCTTTCACCGCTGTACACGCACATCGGGGTCAGAAACGGGCACCTGCTCTCGCTGGTTGGCGACGGACGGTGAGACGACAGCCAGCCCGGCGAGGGTCCTTGGCCACGAGCCTCTCCACATCGAGGCCGCCGAGACCTTCGGCCAGTCCCTCGGCAAGGCCTCGATGCAGCTGGCACACAGTGTCGGGGTCCGGTCCGGCCACGTCGGCGAACGGGCAGCGCCCGAGCACGAACTCGACCTTGCGTCCCCGCTCGACCCGCGTCGGGCGGAAGCCACGACGAGCGATCTCGGCCTCCAGGAGGTCGATCCCCTCACCGGTGCCGGTCAGCTCGGCGGCACGGCGATGCCCGTCTTGACGACCGACCTGGCGCGGGTCTGCTCGCCGGCGCACGGCGTCGCTGAGCAGGCTTGCCAACCAGACGTATGCACCCGGGGTGTCCCACCTCCCTGCCGCCTCGGGGTGCAGGCGGTAGAGCAGGCGGGGGCGTCCCGGTCGAGAGCGCTCCTCGACCTCCTCAGTCACCAGGCCGGCAGCTTTCAAGACTGCGAGGTGCTGGCGCACCGCGTTGTGGTTGAGGCGCACGTACTCGGTCAGCTCGGCGACCCCGACCGGGCCAGGAGCGTCCGCGACGTAGCGAAACAAGCGGTGACGGGTCGGGTCACCAAGCGCCCGAGCCTCGTGTTGGAGTTCTTCGTCCACCTGGCCTGTCCCTTCCCACATCGGATCTTCTAGCGTATACCAGAACAACTTATGAGCCCAGTCATTGCTGACGGGTTCCGCGATCCTGCCGGGCCGGCAGACAACTGGCGTCGTGACGTGAACCTGAGCGATGGGGTCACGGACTGAGGCGTGGTGGGCGTCGCGGCTGGTGATCGCGGCGTTGCGGGCGGAGAACGCGGAGCTTCGACGAGTCCTTGAACTCAAGATGGCCAAGACCCTGAGTTTCGGGTACGACGGCGATCGGATCCAGGTGTCTCACGGCAGTCTGACAGACAGGGGGGTGATCGCCTCCTGGCGGCAGTGCTGCGGGGCGCGGGCCATGCCGGTGGCTCCGTCGTCACCAGTCCCCAAGACCGCCGTTCGTTGACCAACCGTTTTCGATCATGCCCGAACACCGCCACCCGCCATCCGCCCTGTGACGCCAAAGGGGATCCGGGCGGGCGTAGGGACCCTCTACGCAGCGGCCATCGTCGCCGTGTGCAGCGACGCCAACGTCGTCGCCGGTAGCGGATCCGATTGCGGGACAGCGAGCAGGAGCACGATCACCTGCGGTACGCCCCGTAAGAGGCTCGTAGCTGTCGCTACCGTTCTGCCTCTTCGTGATGCGAGTTTTCAGGGGCGCCAAGCCTCTTCGTGCAGCAGATGCCCTCCTGGATTCCGGCCCCCGTCGACAGCGGCTCGCCGGAGAGGTGCTCCACCCCAGCGAAGAAGTCG
>JAJYSQ010000372.1 GCA_021793495.1 Actinomycetes bacterium | reverse complement strand
GGACAGTGCGACCCGGTCCCAGATCAGTGTGGCGACCGGCCGGTTCCAGGCGAAGGACTGGCCGAAGTCACCGTGGAAGATGATGTTGGAGATCCAGTTCCAGTACTGCACCAGGAACGGGTCGTCCAGACCGTAGCGCGCACGCAGGGCCGCCATCTGCTCGGGAGAGATGACTTCACCGCGGGACTCGGCCTGGGCCACGATCGTCGACACGTAGTCACCCGGTGGCAGCTGGATGATCCAGAACGTGACGAACGAGATGGCAGCCAGCGTGACCAGCATCAACCCGATCCGCCGGAGCATGTACTTACCCATCCAAGGTCCTTTCAGAGCGTCAGTGCGTGGCGGTCAGGCTCGTGCCCGGGACTCCGGCCGAGGGTGGCGCCGGCCGGCGAGCGCTTTCCGTACGGCACTGTGCGTGCTCTTCGTGCCGAGCCGGCATGTCACGGGTAGGGGCGAGCTGCGGTGGGCGCAGTGCGGCCCACGCGGCAGCGGTCGTACCAAGGGGGCAAACATACGGGGCTCCTTTGCATATCTACCCACGCTATCGTGAACATGCGGTGCCGCGATGCTAGCCGTTGTTCAGGTGGTGTGCAACACACTACGTCGTGGACGTGGCATTCCCGATTCGTCCTCGGCATATGGCTGGCATTCCGTGACATAGCAGGAATATGAGATGAGGCTTGACGATGACGAGTGCTGGCCTTTACGTTCACCGGTATGCCACTGGCATGGGAGGAGCAACGATGACCACCGCACAAGGATCGGGGCTGAGCCGACGGGGACTTCTCGCCGGCGCAGCTGTGGCCGGGACCGCCCTGGCCGCTGTCGAGAGCATGACGACTCGGGCGCACGCGGAGCCTGATGGGCTGGCCGACCAGCGCATCGACTACGCCGAGCCGCCGCCGCAGCCGGCGGCCGTCGCCGGGAACACAGTTCCGGCGTTCCCGGGCGCTGAGGGAGCGGGCAAGCTGACCACCGGCGGGCGGGGAGGGGAGGTGTACGAAGTCACCACCCTCGCTGACTCCGGTGAAGGCTCGCTGCGTGAGGCTGTCTCTGGCGACAACCGCATGATCGTCTTCCGCGTCGGCGGCACGATCGAGCTCGACGGGGGACTGGAGGTGACCGGTTCGAACTTGACGATCGCCGGGCAGACCGCGCCCGGGGACGGCATCACGATCGTCAACAACGAGTTCAACATCAAGGGCGACAACATCATCATCCGCTACCTGCGGGTCCGCGCCGGGGACACGATGGGCACGCCGATCGACGCGTTCAAGGGGGAGACCCGACGCAACCTGGTGATCGACCACTGCTCGGTCTCCTGGGGCGTCGACGAGTGCTTCTCGCTCTACGGCAACTACGACGTGACCGTGCAGTACTGCATCATCGCCGAGGGGCTGACCATGTCTGACCACGAGAAGGGTCGGCACGGCTTCGGCGGTCTGTGGGGCGGCCAGAACGTGACGTACCACCACAACCTGCTCATCCACCAGGGTGGCCGCAACCCGCGGTACAGCTTCGTGGAGGACATGAAGCAGATCGTCGACCAGCGCTACAACGTCATCTACAACCACGGCTTCACCACCGCCTACGGTGGCGAGTGGGCCGAGGGCGTGAACATGGTCGGCAACTACTACAAGCCAGGACCGGCCACGCTGGACGAGGTGGCGGGCAAGATCCTCTCGGCCAACCGTGGCGGTAGCTGGTACGTGGCCGAGAACCTCGTCGAGGGGTACGAGGACGTCACCGCCGACAACGAGCTCGGCATCGAGTTCCCGGTCGGTGGGATCGACCTGCTCGACCAGCCGGTGGAGTTCGTCAACGCACTTCCGGACCAGACGGCCGAGGAGGCCTACGAGGAGGTGCTCGCCGACGTCGGATGCAACATCCCGCGGTACGACTCGGTGGACGCCCGCCTGCTGGCGGACGTGCGCAACGGTACCGGCCGGCTGATCAACTCCCAGGCGGAGGTCGGCGGGTTCCCGGAGACCGAGGGTGGCGAGCCGCCGGTGGACTCCGACCACGACGGCATCCCGGACGACTGGGAGACCGAGCACGGGCTCGACCCTGAGGACCCGGACGACGGGGCCGCTCTGGCGGACGACGGTTCCGGGTACACGAACCTGGAGGTGTACCTGAACTCCATCACCTCCACCGGTCCGAGCCCGACGGTCCAGATCACCGCACCGGCGCACGACGAGGTGTTCAGCTCCACTGCCGACAAGCAGCAGATCTCCATCGTGGCTGAAGCAGAGGGCCAGGATGGTAACGCGATCCAGAGCGTGGACTTCTTCGTCAACGACGAGCTCATCGGCACCGCAGAGAACCCGCCGTACGAGATCACCTGGCCGGCGGCCACCGACGGTACCTACTACCTGATCGCGCGGGCCCGCGACGAGAAGGGAGCCAAGGCCGACTCGACCGGCACCCCGATCCACGTCAACAAGACCTCGGACCTGGGTGCGTGGACCTCGACGGACGTGGGCGAGGTGGGCATCCCGGGCTCGGCGTTCATCGACAGCGTCACTGGCGACATGGTGCTCAAGGGTGCCGGCGCGATCCGTGGTCGCAACGACGCCTTCCAGTTCCTGCACCAGCGGGTGCGGGCCGGCGAGAACGACGTGGTCGAGATCATCGCCCGGATCGATGAGATCGAACGGACCTACGAGGGTGCGTTCGCCGGGCTGATGGTCCGCGAGTCGCTGGAGCCGGACTCGCCGTACTTCACCGGCGGGCTGAGCTGGGTGGCCAGCGGTTACAAGGGCGTCGTCTCCCGGATCAGCTACAACGGGGACGAGCCGAGCGAGGGAGCCTACCCGTACGACGACACCGAGCTCGACGCGAAGCCGTACTGGCTGCGGATCATCAAGCGGGGCACCGAGTTCGAGTGCCACCTGGGCACCGACTCGCTGCAGTGGACCCGGATCGGCTACGAACGGATTCCGATGCGGAAGAACCGGCTCTACTTCGGCCTGGTCGTGCACGCGGAGAAGCAGGCCAACACGCTGAAGAACTACACAGTGGGTC
>JAJYSQ010000371.1 GCA_021793495.1 Actinomycetes bacterium | reverse complement strand
ACCGCACCGCGCACCTGATCAACCACCACCGCTACCGAGATCTGGCCTTCATCGCCGGACCGAGCACATCCCCGGATGCCGCCGCTCGGTTCCGGGCCTACCGGTCGGTCGTCGGCGTGGTGTCCGACCGGATGTCCGAGGAGCCGGACGTGGAGGGCGACTTCACCGAGAAGGGCGGGCGGGAGGCGCTGCACCGGCTGCTGGAGCGTCGCCGGAAACCGCCTCGGGCGATCGTGGTCAGCAACGACCAGATGGCGGTCGGGGTGATCAGTGCCCTGGCCGAGCAGGGCTACCGGGTGCCGACGGACGTTGCCGTGACCGGGTTCGACGACATCCAGCTCGCCCGGGTGATCAGCCCGAGGCTGAGCACCGTCCACCAGCCCATGCGCCAGCTGGGGCAGACCTGCGTGCAGCTGCTCATGGCCCGCCTGGCCGACCCCGAGCGGCGTCCGACGAGCGTCGTGCTCCCGACCCAGTTCGTCCCCCGAAGCAGCTGCGGGTGCCGGGAGCCCCGCCCATGACCTGTTCCGAGCACTCGCCAACCCGAGAGGCAACCACCGCATGACCGATCAGGACACCACGGCTCGGCTCGACTGGGAGCGTCGAATCTATCAGCGTACCGATACCGAGGGCGCAGCACCGGTTCCGCACGTCGTCCTGCCGGCGGTGGTCGGGCTGTCGGCCGACGGCGGGGCGGGTCATGTCATGCTCCACTGGGAACCGGTCAACGGTGCGGTCGGGTATGTCATCGACCGGCAGGGTCCCGACGACGCCGCTCCGCAGCGGATGCGCCATGGCGGCTCGGATGTGTCGGCGGTCGTGGAGAACTACTACGCCGACACGGCCCTTCAGGTTGGGCCTGAGTACCAGTACCGGGTTCGAGCTGTTGCCGGGGCCGACGGGCCCGACGGGGCTGGTGACGAGTGGGTCGCTGCCCGAGCCGTGCTGGGTGGGTCGAGTCCGCCGCGGGTCGGCGTCAGGGTGCAGGTGGACCAGGTGGTAGCACCGCTGGACCGGGTCTGGCACATGATTGGCTCTGAACGGCTGTCGCAGGTCTTCGAAGGCCCGGATGACTTCGGCAACCCCATCGGGAGCGAGTTCGTCGAATCGTTGCGGATCGCTGTCCGTGAGCTGGGTGCTACCCGGGTACGGGCGCATGCCATCCTGCACGACGACCTGAAGGTGGTCCGCCGGGGAGCCGATGGGCAGCTGGAGCTGGACTTCGACCTGGTTGACCGGGTGTACGACACGGTGCTGGCCACCGGGCTGCGCCCGGTCGTGGAGCTGTCCTTCATGCCCGAGGCACTGGCCAGCGACCCCTCGGCGACGGTCTTCGGCTACCGCGGGATCATCTCCCCTCCGACAGACTGGACGGAGTGGACCTGGGTCATCTCCCGGCTGGTCGCCCACCTCGTCGAGCGGTATGGGCTGGACGAGGTGGTGACCTGGGCCTTCGAGGTGTGGAACGAGCCTGATCTGGAGGTCTTCTGGAGCGCCGACCGCCAGACCTACCTCGTGCTGTACGAGGCCACGGCGCGAGCCGTGAAGTCGGTGCACCCCGACATCCCGGTTGGCGGACCAGCGACGGCGGCCGGCGATTGGCTGGAAGCCTTCGCCGCCTACGTAGCGGCGCACCAGGTCCCCTTGGACTTCCTGTCCACGCACACCTATGGGAACGTGCCGATCGACCCTCGCCCCATCCTGGACCGTCATGGACTGTCCGACGTGGCGATCTGGTGGACCGAGTGGGGGGTTGGATCGACGCACTTCGGACCCATCCATGACGGAGCCTTCGGTGCCCCCTTCGTGGTCGCCGGCATGAAATCGGCGCAAGGCCGGCTGCAGGCCCTGGCTTACTGGGTGATCAGCGACCACTTCGAGGAGCTCGGACGCCCACCCCGGTTGTTGCACAACGGGTTTGGACTGCTGACCGTAGGCAACCTGCGAAAGCCGAGGTTCTGGGCGTTGAAGCTCGTCCAGGAGATGGGCCCGGAGGTCCTGGCCACGGCAGAGTCTGGTGATGGGGCGGGTGGACTCGTCGGATCATGGGCGTCCCGACACCCCGACGGTACCGTGGACGTGCTCCTCTGGAACACCACCCGCGACGCGGCAGAGCACCAGGGGAACCCGTTGCTGGATCGTGAGATCCAGGTGACGGTCTCCGGGCTGCCCGCGCCCGCGTACACCGGCGAGCTGACTCGCATCGACTCCACCCACTCGAATATCGGCATTCATGTCGACCCAGAGACAACCTGGCCGGACGAGGACGGGTGGCGTCGGCTGCACACCCTTGACCGGCTGTACAGCGAGTCCGTGCCGGACCAGCCCCCGGTGGGCGGTCAGCTGCAGATCTTGGTCACCGTCCCGATGCCGGGGGTGGTCCGGCTGCGCCTGACGCCACAAACCACCGGTGCCGCGGCTGGCCCATCTCTGTGAGACGGGCGGACCCCCCACACCGGAACTCTCGACCCCCCACCCCACACCCAGGAGGAACATCCATGTCCCGTCATTCCGCGACGAGGTGGCGCGCTGCGTCGACCGGACTCGTCGCCGTCGCCGCGGCGCTGTCCATGGCGGCCTGCTCGTCCACGTCCTCGACCAGCGCGCCGGCGAAGTCGCCTGGCGCCGCGTCCTCCACCACGTTGACCATCGGCGTGCAGAACGGCTCCCCGACCATCCAGGAGAACTTCAACCCGTTCTCCCCGAACCAGGTCATCGGCACGACGTACATGTACGAGCCGCTGGAGTTCGTGAACCCCTTGGACGGCAGCTACACGCCCTTCCTGGCGACCGCCCACCAGTGGGTCAACCCCACCACGCTGACCTTCACGATCCGTCCGGGCATGAAGTGGAGCGACGGCCAGCCGATCACCCCGGCCGACGTGGTCTTCACCTTCGACCTGCTCAAGAAGTACCCGGCGCTGGATGGTGGCGGTGTCTGGACGCACGTGACCAACGTGACGTCCGCGGGACAGACCGTGACGTTCACCTTCAGCAGCCCCGATGTCCCGTTCGCCCAGGTCGTCGCGGGCACTCTGATCG
>JAJYSQ010000370.1 GCA_021793495.1 Actinomycetes bacterium | reverse complement strand
CCGACCTGGCCCAGGGTTCGCCGACATCCTCGGGCGGGTCGTCGGCCGACTCTTCGTCGAGGCACACCGTTCTGGTCGTTCTCGGGGCGGTCGTGGACTCCGTCGACCGTGGCCGGGGTGGGTTCGGCGGGTCAGGCTCGGGCGGTCGACTCGCGGTCGTCCTCTCGGTCCACGCTGACGAGGTGGCCCGTGTGGTCGCCGCGCCCTGGCGAGGTGACCTGTCCCTGGTCGGGCACCAGGAGTCGGGTCCCGCCTCGTGAGCCCGGTCGACTCGCAGGACTCGCCGCTGGGGCCACCCGGCCCGAGCGGACCGTCGGCCCGGCCCGGTCCGACCCAGGGTCCTGGCGGAGGCGTGCCCGTGCTGACTGCTGTGACCGGCGCCGCATGGGAGGCGGCCCTCGTCACCGGCCTGGAACACGAGCCATCCGGGATCCGGGTCGTCCGCCGGTGCATCGACCTTCCCGACCTGCTCGCTGCGGCGGCCACCGGCATGGCCCGGGTCGCCCTGGTCGCCGCGGAGTTCCGTCGGCTGGACCGAGAGGCGGTGGCCCGCCTGCGTGCCGACGGAGTCGTGGTGGTGGGGGTGGCCGCCGATGAGCCAGCCGAGCGGGTGCTGCGCCAGCTGGGGGTCGAGGACGTGGTGGGTGCGGACGGTGGGCCGAGCCTGCTGGTTGCTGCGGTGCACGAAGCAGTCGGACGCGGGCGGGTGCGACCCGTCGTGGTCCACCCCGAGTTCACCGCGACTGGGTTCACCGCGACTGGGTTCACCGGTCCGGGGCACACCGGTCCGGGGCACACCGGTCCGGGGGAGCGGGGTGGACGACTGAGGTGGCCCTCTCTCGCGACTCGTCCTTCGGGTGACTCCGGCGGTGCCCAGCCGCCGCGGGACAGCAACAGCAGCGGCGATGACGGGCCGACGGAGCCTGCGGGTCTTGGCAGCCTGCTCGCCGTCTGGGGGCCAACCGGTGCGCCCGGACGCACCACGGTGGCGGTGTCCGTGGCCGCGGAGCTCGCCGACCTCGGGGTGTCCGTGGTGCTTGCCGACGCCGACCCGTACGGCGGCACGGTCGCGCCGATGCTCGGGATCCTCGACGAGGCTCCGGGGGTGGCTGCGGCGTGCCGGTCGTCGAACAGTGGGCGACTGGACCTTTCCGCGCTGGCCCGGTTGGCCCCGCTGGTCGCACCCCGGCTGCGGGTGCTGACCGGGATCCCGCGTGCCGACCGGTGGCCGGAGCTGCGTCCGACCGCGCTGGAGCACGTCTGGTCGGTGGCTCGGCTGCTCGCGGAGGTGGTCGTCGTCGACTGCGGCTTCTGCCTCGAGCAGGACGAGGAGCTCGCCTACGACACGAGCGCGCCACGGCGCAACGCGGCCACCCTGGTCACCCTCGGCGAGGCCGACCTCGTGCTGGCCGTGGGCTCTGCCGACCCGGTGGGGCTGGCCCGTCTGGTCCGGGGGCTCGCCGAGGTCCAGGGCACCGGCGGGGAGCCGGGGCTGACCACCGCTCCGGTCCGTACGGTCGTGAACCGGGTGCGTCGCGGACCGGTGCCCGACGAGCCGGGGACGCAGCTGCGGGCCGCGCTGCGACGGTACGCGAGCACCGACGACGTGGTGCTCGTGCCGTACGACCGGGCAGGCCTGGATGCCGCGATGGCGGCAGGACGCTCGCTTGCCGAGGTGGCCGGGCGGTCCCCGGCGCGGGCCGCGCTACGCGGGCTGGCCATCAACCTGTCGGTCAGCCTGGCCGGACGCCCCGCGAACGGCGAGCGACCCTCCCGTGGCCGACGGCTCGCCAGGGTCGGTCGAGGAGCCGGGGTGACCCCCTGATCGTCCTCCGGTCACGCCGGCCGGGGCCGGCAGGGCCAGGGTGGCTGCTAGGCCGACCAGGATGAACCCCGCGGCGAGCAGCGCGACGTCCCGGGTGGCTGCGGTCAGTGCGTGCTCGGCTGCGGCCACCACGGGAGCCGAACCGGGACGGGTAGCCAGGCTCGGGATGGCGGCGCCAGCGCTGCTCCGGACGACCGCGACGATCTGTGCCCGCATCGGGGCCGACAGGCCCGGAACCTCCTGCAGACGGTGCTGGGTGCCGAGTCCGATGCTGATGATCAACACAGTCCCCAGCACCGCGATGCCGAGCGCCGAGCCGACCTGGCGCATGGTGCTCTGGAGCCCAGCGGCCTGGCCCGACTGGGCTGGAGGAACATCGGACAGCACGATGCTGGCCAGCTGGGCGGTGGACAGCCCCACGCCCATCCCGTAGACGAACAGCCAGGGGACCAACCGCCACCCCGAGATGCCGGTCCCGATGGACAGCCCGACACCCACTACCCCGGTGATCTCCAGCACCATGCCGCTGCGCACCACCGCGCGGGCCCCGAAGCGCCGGGCGGCCAGGCCTGCGCCCGGCCCGGCGATGAACGATCCGGCAGCCAACGCCACCAGCAGGGCACCGGTGCGCACCGCGCTGTACCCCAGCACCGACTGCAGGAACAGCGGGAGCGCGAACAGCAGGCCGAACTCCCCCAGGCTGACGATGCCCGCGGCCACCACGCCGAGAGAGAAGCTGCGGATCCGGAACAGGCGCAGGTCCAGCAGCACCCCGCGGCCCTCGTCCAGCCGATGGCGCTCCCACCCCAGGAAGCCCCACAGCACCAGCCCGGCGGTGGCAAGAGCAACCGGAACCGGGGAGGGTCCGCGGGTACCCAGGCGGAGCGGGCCGAGCGAGAACATCTGCGTCGCGCTCCACCAGCCGTACTGCTGGCCCTCGATGAGGCTGAACACCAGCGTGGTCAGGCCCAGCACGAGTGCCAACGTGCCGACGGCATCGGCTGACTGCCGTCGGGTGTCGGCCCGGCTCTCGGCGATGAACAGGCGGGTCCCGACGAGGATGACGAGCCCGAGCGGAAGGTTCACCCCGAACGCCCAGCGCCAGGAGAAGCTGGTGGCCAGCCAGCCGCCGAGGAGCGGACCCACGGCAGCCATCCCGCCGATCGCCGATCCCCAGATACCGAAGGCGATCGCCCGATCACGTCCGTGGAACTGCG
>JAJYSQ010000369.1 GCA_021793495.1 Actinomycetes bacterium | reverse complement strand
AGAACACACCGATCTTCTCCCGCAGCTGGTTGATGAAGATCGCGGTCGTGTTCGACTGGCTCAGGGCACCGGCGAGCTTGCGCAGCGCCTGGCTCATCAGCCGGGCCTGCAGCCCCACGTGGCTGTCCCCCATCTCCCCTTCGATCTCCGCGCGGGGCACGAGCGCAGCCACCGAGTCGATGACGATCACGTCGATCGCCCCGGACCGGATGAGCATGTCCGCGATCTCCAGCGCCTGCTCCCCCGTGTCAGGCTGGGAGACCAGCAGGGCATCGGTGTCGACCCCGAGCTTGCCGGCGTACTCCGGGTCCAGGGCGTGCTCGGCGTCGATGAAGGCGGCGATCCCGCCGGCCCGCTGCGCCGAGGCCACCGCGTGCAGGGCCACCGTGGTCTTGCCGGAGGATTCCGGGCCGAACACCTCCACGATCCGGCCTCGGGGCAGCCCGCCGATACCGAGAGCCACGTCAAGGGCGATCGAGCCGGTGGGGATCACCTCCACAGGAGCTCGCGCGTCGTCCCCCAGGCGCATCACCGAACCCTTGCCGAACTGCCGGTCGATCTGCGCCAGGGCGGCGCCCAGTGCCTTCTCGCGGTCCACTGCTGCCATGAGGATCCACTCCTGATGTCGGGCTGGTCGGGTGTCGGGGGCGAGGCTAGGTGGCCGCACCGACAACGCGGCCCGGGCGCGCCGGAGGTGTGCACGGGAGCCCGCGGCACGGTCACCTGTGCAACGTACCCGAACAGGTGTTCGAGACTGGGCGACACGCCGAAGGGATCACCGAGAACGGGCCGGAGGATCATCGGGACCGTACCGGAGGGCTGCGGGGATCCCGAGCTCGGTGCACACGGCATCCCAGACCAGCTGGAGATCCTCCCCGTCGGCCAGTGCCTGGCCTGCCGTACGCCCGCCAAGGGCACCCATCACGTGGTCGGCCACGAAGGAATCGACGTGCGCCGGCCCCAGAGCGGCGCCCATCCGGGTCCGGAAGTCGCTGTTCCGCACCGACCCAGTATGGGTGAGTGCCCTCCCGACCACCGGTCCGCGCGCACCTCGGACGAAGAGCAGGCAACCTTGCGCTGCCTCGGGTGCGTCCTCGGGCCAGCAGGCGGGAGGACCGATGGACGAGCGGGATCGCGAGGCGTTCGACGCCTTCGCACGTTCCCGCACGCCCGAGCTCCTGCGTTTCGCGAGCTCCTGCGTTTCGGCCACGTCCTGACCGGAGATCCGCACGCCGCGGCCGACCTCGTCCTCCGACACGCTCGAACGCACCTGCTCGCCTGGCCCCGGGTGGCGGCGCACCACGGCGCGGCGGTGGGCGGTGATCGTGCCGCGGGCACGCGTGGTCCCCGTCCGGGACCACCAGTGGCCAGCCGGGTGCGTTGACCGCCTCCACCGGGCCGAACAGCGCGGTCGTGGTGCAGCCCGGGCACATCGAGCGGACCACCGACACGGGCCAGAGCCGGACCATCGTCCCGGTGCCGACCACAGCGAGCGATCATCCGCCGGTCTCACCACCAGCCTCGTGGGCTCGGCCATCGTGCGGGTGGGCGCAGGGGCAGCACCGTGGCGCGCGACGGGGCGGCGCCACGGTCCAGCCGAGCACCGCTCGCCTAGACCGTGGGCGGCGCGCGACGGGGCGTGCCGTGCGCGTCCGACGCGTCCGACCGCCGGTCACCCGTCTGGGCCGCGGCCAGGCCCCCGGCGAGGAGCGCGGCGCCCGCGCAACGATCAGCCTCGGTACCAGGATCGACCAGCAGGCTGGCCAGCCAGCGCAGCACCAGCTCGGTCTGCGCGTCGGTGGACCCGAGCAGCGCAGCCACCGAGCGTCGGGCACCATCCCAGACCAACCCGGCGCCCGGCACACCGAGACCCTGCACCGACCCCGGGGAGGACCGACGCAGTCCGGCCACGAGCGGATGTTCGGCAACCTGGTCGGCAATGGCGGCCACGGCCGCGGCCGACACCGTCTCCGGCGGGCAGCCGGCGACCAGCTCTTGGCGAGCCCGCTCCACCACCTGGGCGCCCACGGCGACGAGCACGTCCTCGCGGCGCCGGAAATGGTTGTACAAGGTCGCGCGGGCAACCCCGGCTGCCTCGGCGAGCCGGCGCATCGTCAGCGCGTCCACGCCGTCGTCGCGCAGCACCTGCTCGGCGGCGGAGAGGATGGCGGACCGGACCCGGCCCATCGCGTTGCCGGCACGGACCCGAGTCCCCCGGGTCCTGGTCGGCTCGGGATCCACGGTCGGTGAGGCTACTCCCACGAACGACCCACATCCGCCCACGACGACCGGTCGATCTGTGGCCGCACCGGACCGGCCGCGGGCCACGGACTCAGGCGGCGACCCCGGCGACCCCGGCGACCGTCGCGACATCGCCGCGCGACCCGGCCAGCGACTCGTCCATGGCCAACCGGTCGCTGACCTCGCGGAGCACCCAGGACAGCGGGACCCCCAGCGCCCCGCAGATCGCCCCGAGGAGCTCTGACGACGCTTCCTTCTGACCCCGTTCGACCTCGGACAGGTACCCCAGCGACACCCGGGCCGCGGCGGAGACCTCCCGGAGCGTGCGAGCCTGCTCCTGGCGGCGCTCCCGCAGCACGTCGCCGATCTGGTGGCGCAGCAACGGGGTCGTCCGCACGCGCGGCTGCGCGGTGGCCGAGGCGTACGGCAGGGGCCCGCGCCGAGCGGGGTCATACCGCGGCGCATCCCGGCGCACCGCCGGGCGGCGCGTGCCGGGCGAGACCGGCCCTGGGCTCCTCATGACCCCACCGTACCTTCCACCACCGACCGATGCCGGCCGAACACGACCGGCGCAACACGGAAGCACCGCGGCAACGAACGGCTCATCGTCATCCGACGGCCCGAGCTGAGCGAGGGACGGCAGCGCAAACGATGCCATCACTCCTGCTGTTCCCGCTCGGGAACAGCAGGCTCACCCTGCGCCAGGCGCCGCAGGGTGTCCAGGGCAAGCACCACGGCGTACCGGCGCACCGTGGCCCGGTCGGCTGGGTGCACCAGCCATGCGACCCGCCGGCGGCCAGGCCAGACCT
>JAJYSQ010000368.1 GCA_021793495.1 Actinomycetes bacterium | reverse complement strand
GGTGGCGGCCAGCTGCCCGGGGCTGCTCGCCCCCACGATCGGTGCGGTGATGACGGGGTTGGCGAGCACCCAGGCCGTGGCCATGGTCGGCAGCGCCAGTCCGGCCTGGTCGGCGATCCCGCGCAGTGCCTCGACGGTGGCGAAGGCCCGGTCGTGCCAGTACCGCCGACGGTAGAGGTCGGCGGCCGTGCCCAAGGTGAACCGACCGATCTCCGGCGGGGTGGGCCCCGATCGGTACTTGCCGGACAGCAGCCCGCCGGCGATCGGGTTGTACGGCAGCACCCCGAGTCCCTCGGCGGCGGCCAGCGGGAACAGCTCGCGCTCGAACTGGCGGAACAGCAGGTTGTACCGCGGTTGCACGCTGTCCGGGCGGGTCAGCCGCGTCGCCTCGGCGCGTCCGACAGCCCGGGCGACCTGCCAGGCGGGGAAGTTCGACACCCCGACGTACCGGACCTTGCCGGCGCGTACGAAGCCGTCGAGGGTCTCCAGGGTCTCGTCGATGGGCGTGCCCGGGTCGGGGCCGTGCAGCTGGTAGAGGTCGACGTGGTCGGTGCCCAGCCGACGCAGCGAGGCGTCCAGCGCAGCGGTGAGATGGACGCGGCTGTTGCCCTGGTCCCACTCGGCGGGACCGGTACGACCGTACCCCTTGGTCGCCAGTACGACCTGGTCGCGGTGGCCGGGCAGCCACCGGCCGATGATCTCCTCGGTACGCCCGACGGTCTCCAGGGTGCCGCCCACCGGGTAGACGTCGGCGGTGTCGAGCAGGGTGACACCGGCCTCGAACGCGGTGTCGAGGATGGCGCGGGAGGTCTGCTCGTCGCACTGCAGACCGAACGTCATGGTCCCCAAGGCAATCCGGGAGACCCTCAGTCCGGTGCTGCCGAGACGTACGTGCTGCATGAGATCTCCCCAGGGTCGCGGTGGCCGGGCCGGACTTCGGCCCGCCTGGCGGTTGGTCGCGAGCGGCCGGCGCCGCAGTCGACCGGCGCATGACAAGGGTGCCGGGCCGGGAGCGCCTCACGGCGCATTGGCCGCTCGTGGCGGCTTCTGTTGGGACCCGGGGCTACCGCGGCCCGGCACCCCCGGTGGGACCCTCGCGGGGCTCACCGGGAGCCGTAACGATACCCCGGGTCGGAGGATTCCCCCCGGCGCGGTGGGTCGCCCGGCCTGTGCGGGTCGTCTCCGCGCCTGTCCCACCGCCGGATCACCACCGCCGGATCACCACAGCCGGTCGTCGCGCCACAGCGCGGCCGCGGCCTCCAGGTGCCCGGCCATCGCCAGGTTGCCCACCGCCAGACGGAGCTCGGCCGAGTCATCCTCGTGGCCACTGGCCCGGCCGGTGGCCACGACGCGGCAGAACGCGGCGGCCCGCTCGAGGGCGACCGCCAGGTCGCCGGCGGAGGCCCCTGTCAGGATGGTGTCGCCGAGTGCCGCGACCGCCTCGGGATCGGGCGGGTCGGCCACCCCGGCCACCACGTCGCACACCGGTGCGGCGTGCTGGCCGCGCTCGTAGAGCCGGGCCACCCCGACCCCGTCGGTGCGTACCCAGGTACGCAGGAGGTACAGCTGCCACAGCACCCCGGGCAGGGTCACCGGTGCGGCGTCGGCCCAGAGCTCGGCGATGGTCTCCAGCCCGTGCTCGTCCACCAGCCGCACGGCCCGCCCGACGGCCCGCTGGTCCCCAGCATCGGCGGCCATTCTCCCGGCCCGGACGAGCGCGCCGGCCAGTGCATGGGCAGCCTCGCTGCGCCCAGCAGGGTCCGCCACCGGGCTGGGCGGGTCTGGGGTACCGCGCAGCACCGGCCGGTGTGGTCTCCGGGCGGGCAGGGTCACCCGGCCATTGTGCGGCGTGGCACGGGAATGCGCATGAACGATATATCGTTGATACGTCGGGTACTTCGGAGCGATGCTCCTGGGTACCCGGGAGTCCGGGTGGTCCGGACACCGAGGAGCCGAGCGAGTGACGCTCGGTGCACGAGCACAAGGAGGTAGTGATGATGAGCTCATGGGCAGACCAGGCGCCCTCGGAGGAGCCAGGCCGTCCGGGTCCGGGCGGACGAGGACGCCGTGGTCCGCATGGCCCGGGGCACGGGGGCCCCGGTGGGCGCGGGATGGGCGGCGGTTTCGGGGGATCGGTCGGATTCGGTGGTGCCGGCGGTCCAGGGTGGGGCCCTCCGATGGGTCCGCGCGGGTGGCGACACCACCGGCGGATGGGTCGCGGGGACGTGCGAGCCCTGCTGCTGTCGTTGCTCGCGGAGCAACCACGGCATGGGTACGACCTGATCCAAGAGCTGGAGTCGCGCAGCGCCGGAGGATGGCGGCCCAGCCCGGGCAGCGTGTACCCGATCCTGTCCCAGCTGCAGGACGAGGGTCTGGTCCGGGTCGAGGAGGCCGAAGGTCGGCGGGTGGTCCACCTGACCGCCACGGGCCAGGCGTACGTCGCCGAGCATGCCGACGAGCTCGCGGCGGCTTGGGAGCAGGTGATCGGTACCGGCGACGAGCCGGCCGCCCAGCTGCGCCACGTGGGGGCGAGCTTGGCTGCTGCGGTCGTGCAGGTGGTCCGGGCCGGTGCTGACGCGCAGGTGCGTGCCGCCAGCGAGGTGCTGGTGGAGGCCCGCAAGTCGATCTACCGGATCCTCGCGCAGGACGGGGACGAGGGCCCGGCTGGGTCGAGCGGTAGCGGGTCGAGCGGGAGCGGCCGAAGCTGACTAGCGCAGCAGGACCGCCACCGTGTGGATCGCCAGGCCGGCCAGGGCCCCCACGATGCTGCCGTTGATCCGGATGAACTGCAGGTCCCGGCCGACCTGCAGCTCGATCTTCGCGGAGGTCTCGGCCGGGTCCCAGCGACGTACGGTGTCGCTGATCGTCCGGGTCAGCTCGTCGCGATAGGTGGTCACGAGGTAGACCAGGGCATCCTCGGCCCGCGACTCGACCCGCTGGCGCGCCTGCGGGTCGGTGACCAGTCGTCGGCCGAAGCCGGCCAGCGTCGCGCTGACGTGCCGGCGCACCTCGCTGTCCGGCTCGCCGAGGGCTTCCACGGCCAGGTCCCG